>DUOL01000236.1 GCA_012838875.1 Bacteroidales bacterium
GCTGGGGACGCGGCGGCAAAAAAGCGAGCTTGTAAGCTCTTTTTGCCGCCTTGCGACCCCACGGCTTGTGCCCGCGGACTTGGAACCGGGCGCCGACCCCGAGCGAAGCGAGGGGGCACGCCCTAATTAAAATTAAAAAGATTCTATTTTTCTTGAAGAAACTTCTCTTTCATTCATTGATAAAAAAGATTATCTATATTTTTGTACTTTTGCAGAGCAAATAGAAATAAATGTATTATCGTTTTTTATTTTTACTACTCTTTTCTTTTTCGCTTATTGGCTGTCGTCAAACTAAGCAAGAGATTGTTTTTCGTGGAAACATAACGCATTATTCCAATCATCAGTGGCTATATATTTCCGAGCTGACCTTAGACGGGTTTACTCTTTTTGATTCTACTGAAATTAAAAATGGTGAGTTTAATTTTACGCTAAAATCTACTGATGAAATCAGTCGTCAGAGGCGAAGTACACCTACTTTTTTCCAATTATCATTACAGCCTAACCAAGCTTTTACTACGTTAGCTAAAAACGGGGAAGTGCTTGAAATTGAAGCTGATGCGAGAAATATGGCAAAAAGTTACAACATAAAAGGAGCAGAGGATGCACGGTTAATGAATAGATTAGATAAACAACTTGCACTATTCATTGACTCTACAGATATTCTTACTTCTATCTATCAAAGTGAAATAGAGAATGATTCCGTGCGCGGTCTGGTTGAAAAGGCTTATAATCAATTAGTTTATAATCATACCACTTTTCTTAAAGATTTTATAGCGGAAAATCCGACTTCGATAGCTACGATTGCGGCTTTTTATCAAAGATACAATAGGAAAATCTTTTTTATAGAAGATGAAAACTTACCCTTATTAGAACAAATCTATCAACAACTTGTTATAATTTATCCGGACAACGAGAATATAAAATGGATAAATAATAGGATAGAAATGATTAAATTCAAATTAGCTCAAGAAAATGAAAATAAATAGAACTATTTTTTCAATTATACTTTTTTGTGCATTTATCGCACCGAGTTTTGCGTCTCATCTTTTAATTCCGATGGATTTAAGTCAAAAGAACCACCTTAAAGCGTATGGGATTGCCTATTTTGCTGTCTCACAGTCCATTGATGTAGGTTGGCTTTTGAATTACCGAGGAGGTAGTTTCATCTGTTCATACGAGCAATCTATTGAAAACGAGTGTATCGTTCGTGATGTTTCTTATCAGGTTATAGCTGATGTACAAGCAAGGGCTATCCGAGATGAAATCAGCTCGGTTGAGTCAAATATGAGCGAGATAAAATTGACAAAAGCTCCAAAGATAGCGGTATATTCGCCAAAAAGCAAATTACCTTGGGATGATGCGGTTACATTAGTTCTCACTTACGCCGAAATTCCGTACGATGTCATTTATGATGAAGAGGTTATCATGGGCGTATTGCCAAAGTATGATTGGTTACACTTGCACCATGAAGATTTTACGGGACAATACGGGAAATTTTGGGCTAGTTATCGCAATGCGGCGTGGTACATTGAAGACGTAAGAACATCAGAAGAGCGGGCAGCAAAGTTAGGATTTAAAAAAGTTTCTCAAATGAAATTAGCCGTAGCAAAAGGAATTCGAGATTTTGTAGCGGGCGGAGGCTATCTTTTTGCAATGTGTTCCGGCGCCGATAGTTTTGACGTAGCCTTAGCCGCTGACGGTGTTGACATCTGCGATGTTATGTTCGATGGCGACCCTATCGAGCCAAACGCACAAGAAAAACTAAACTACGACAACTGTTTCGCTTTTACAAATTTTAAAATAGTGACGAATCCTTACATCTATGCTATTGCAGACATTGACGTTGACCCCAATATACATATCAGCAATAAGAAGAACGATTATTTCAATCTTTTTGAATTTTCTGCAAAATGGGACCCCGTACCGACCATGCTTTGTCAAAATCATCAAAATGTAATTGCCGGATTTATGGGACAAACGACTGCTTTCAGAAAAGACAAAGTTAAACCGCACGTTGTCGTAATGGGGGAAACTCCTCTTTTTGATGAAGTTCGATACATTCATGGCGAATTTGGAAAAGGGACTTGGACATTTTATTCCGGCCACGACCCCGAAGATTATCAACACTTTGTTAACGACCCACCCACAGACCTCAACCTATTTCCTAACTCCGCAGGGTATCGTTTAATTTTAAATAATGTGCTTTTCCCTGCTGCCAAAAAAGAAAAACAAAAAACATAGTACAATGGAAAAAACTATTACGCTTGATAACTTCGTTTCTATTGCTATCAGCGGGCATCATAATGTAAATTTCGATTTGCTTTGCAAATTGTATCCTAAATTAAAGCTTAATTTACGAGGGAACGAACTTAAAGTTAGCGGCGAAGAGAACCTCATTAAAATTTTTGAAAATCGACTCAAATTATTAATTACACACTTTGAAAAGTTTGAAAAATTAACGGAGGACGATATTTTACAAATTGTCTCATTAGAAGACGACTCTTTCTATCAACTTGACCGCAATAAACTCAATTCCGACACTATTTTGCACGGACGGGAAGGGCGAGTTATTAAAGCTATCACCCCAAATCAAAAGAGAATTGTTGAGAGTGTTGCAAAACATGACATGATTTTCTCCATCGGACCTGCCGGAACAGGAAAAACCTACACGGCAGTCGCTTTAGCAGTGAGAGCTTTAAAAAACAAGCAAATTAAAAGAATTATCCTTACGCGTCCTGCGGTAGAAGCAGGAGAAAACTTGGGATTTTTGCCCGGCGACTTACGCGATAAACTTGACCCTTATCTACAACCACTTTATGACGCACTTTGGGACATGATGCCAATGCAAAAGCTGCTGAGCTATTTAGAAGACAAAACCATTGAAATTGCTCCTCTTGCCTTTATGCGGGGACGGACTTTGGATAATGCCTATGTTATTTTAGATGAAGCTCAAAATGCTACCGAAAACCAGTTAAAAATGTTCCTAACCCGTATGGGAAAAAACGCCAAGTTTTTTATCACCGGCGACATTACACAGATAGATTTACCCAAAAACCAAAATTCCGGACTCATTCTCGCCTCTAAAATTTTAAAAAATATTAAAGGCATTGATTTTATCTTTCTTGATAAGAATGATGTTGTAAGACACCCGCTAGTTACTAAAATCATTGATTCTTACAGTGCTTGGGAGGAGAGTATCAAAAAAACGCTATAAAACATTTTGTAGATACAGCTCCCACCTCCACGCTGAATCGACCATATCGTCCAATGAATATTGGGGCACCCAGCCCAACAGCTTTTCCGCTTTGGAAGAGTCACTGTAGATAGCCGATACATCACCGGCACGTCTTTCGCCTATTTGAACAGGTAGTGTTTTTTGTATAACTTTTTCAAATGCATGCACCATTTCGAACACCGTAACTCCTTGTCCACTACCTAAATTGAAAACTTCAACCGCATGTTCATTTTTCTTATCAATAAGAAATTGCAAAGCTTGAATGTGTGCGGTGGCAATATCCGACACGTGGATATAGTCACGAATGCAAGTGCCGTCGCGCGTGGGATAATCCGTACCGAAAACCGTTAATCTCGACAACTTACCAATCGCAACCTGCGTAATAATCGGCAGGAGATTATTCGGCTTATCAGGTGATAACTCTCCGTTTTTGCCGCTCATATCCGCACCAACCGGGTTAAAATATCTTAAATTTACAGCCTTTAGCGAAGGGTTCATCTGCGCGTAAAATTCTATCATCTTCTCCCCTATTTGCTTCGTATGTGCATACGGAGAAAATGGCTCTCTCAACGGTGTAAGCTCATTGACAGGCAAATCGCTAACTTCACCGTAAACAGAACAAGACGATGAAAATATCAAATTATGAACATGAAATTTCGCACAAGCTTCTAAAACATTTTCCAAAACTTGCAAATTATTTCTGTAATAAAGCAACGGCTTGGCAACCGACTCAGGTACCGATTTATAAGCTGCAAAATGAATTATTGCTTCGACATCAGGATTTTCCTCAAATATTTTAAAAAAACTCTCTTTTTCTGCAATATCTACAGGATAGTTCATTACTTTTTCACCTGTAATCAGCTCTATGCGGCTCGCTGTTTCAGGAGTTGAACGTTCACAATTATCCGCGGAAATAACTTTAAATTTCTTACTTTTCAATAGCTCTATCACCGTGTGCGAGCCTATATAACCCATGCCTCCAGTAACTAAGACCTTCAATATTCTATTATTTTAGTTAATAAATACTTTTAAAAAAACAATGAATAATTATCGTACGTAAAGATTTACATCACTAACTTAAAACCTATTCCATGAATATTTATTATTTGCACTGACGGTTCATTTTTAAAATGTTTACGCAATTTTGTAATATAAACGTCCATGCTTCGTGCATTATAATAACTATCATCTCCCCAGATCTTCTTAAGAACGTACTCCCGCTCCAACACTTCATTTTTTTTCTGAATAAGCATTAAAAGCAGTTCCGATTCTCTTGTGGTCAATTTCTGTTCTACTCCCTGGATAGTTAAGGTTTGTCTATTTGCGTCAAATGAAGAATTTCCAAATTGAAAAAGAGTTTGAACATTCTTGCCGCTGTCCGGCGATATTCGCCTAATTAAGGCTTGTAATCGCGCAAGAAGAACTTCCATAGAAAACGGTTTGGTTATATAGTCGTCCCCGCCTATGGACAGTCCTTCAATCACATCTTCTTGCAAATTCTTAGCTGTCAAAAAAACTATCGGAATCTGCTCGTCCATTTTTCTAATCTCTTTTGCCAAAGTAAAGCCATCTTTTAACGGCATCATCACATCAATTAAACAGATATCAAAATCGGATTTGCAAAAAAACTCGTATGCCTCTTCTCCATTATTAGCATGTTGAACCGAGTATCCTTTAGCCTCAAGATAAGTTGTCAACACTTTACCCAAATTAACATCATCTTCTGCTAATAATAATTTTATTGTATCCATAGGTTCTATTTTTTAATCGGAAAATAAATAGTAAAAAGTGTCCATTTTTTAAGTTCACTCTCTACCTCAATTGTTCCACCGTGCAAATTTACAATTTTTTTTACATATCCCAATCCTAACCCATAACCTTTTGCGTCATGGACATTTCCCTTAAAAATTCGGTAAAAATCGTCAAAAAGATGTTTGAGATTTCTTTTTGAAATTCCAATTCCGTTATCTTTTATTCTTAAAATTAGATATTTTTTGCTATTTTTGGTACTAATTTCAATCTTCATCTTCTTATCTTTATCCGAATATTTCACCGCATTTTCAACTAGATTTATAATAACATTTTGAATATGAGTTAAGTCAGCATTGATAATATACGATTCGGCATCCAAAAATAGTAAAAGTTTTCCCTGCTTTGATGAGATTTGTAATAAAATATTCTCAGCAACCTCTTTTATAACTTTATGAACATCTACGCGTTGCATATTCATTTTCAACTGTCCTTTTCTTAAAAGAGCAATTTGCAATACATTGTTAACCATCTCTTTAAGTCTATCATTTTCATGTTTGATAATAGAGATATAAGTCATTTTTAAAGTTTCGTCTTCAATAACTCCTTTTTCCGCTAGCGCTTCAGCCGCCAATGAGATGGTTGCAATGGGGGTCTTAAGCTCGTGCGTCATATTGTTTATGAAATCATTTTTAATATCCGTAACTTTTTTCTGTTTATAGAGTGCTGAAAGTGTAATTCCGGCAATTAAGAGAATAATAAATAGAAAGAGCCCGATTAAGCCCACAGTATTGCTCATTCGCTGAAGGAAAAAACCTCTTTCAGTCGGAAAATAGAGAATAAGATAGTGCGGTGCCACAAACTTATCACTACTTTTTAAACTAAAAAGATATCTACTCTTCAACATCTCATCGGTTGATATTTCAAACGGAGGGACTATGAAAGTCGCTGACAAAGAGTTATATAGAGCAAAGTCGAACGGCAAAACCAAGTTCTCATCAATGAGTGCTTCTTTTATAATTCTATTGAGAAAATCGCGATTCAAAAGCTGAATAGTCGCACTATCCATGCTCATTTGAACACCTTTTCTATATTTACTTTTCTTACCGATATCTTCATACGGCAGCACATCAATATCGGTTTCCCATTTCCCATATTTAATCCTGCCGCTCGAACGGTATGTCGTATCAAAATAGATAGTATCTAGCGGGACTATTATATTTTTATCTTCAAAATTCAGTACCGCCTTAACTACTCCAACTTTATTGCCGGTAATCGAATCGAAGAGATGTTTTTTGGAAAATTTTTGAAAAAGCGGCGTTTGTAAAGCGGCTGTATCTTGCAAATCCAATGTGTCGCCTTGAAGAACCCAATTAATTCTTTCAATTACTTCCGAACCTACAGTCTGAATTTCATCTTTAAAGATATTTCTTTGCTGTGTTTCCGCTTCTACATATAAACGAAAAATAGCAACTACCAGCAGTATAGCGGCTAAAAAAAGCAAAAAAGCCAACGGAATAAGAAATCGCTTTTTCATAAATGCAAAGATACATTTTTTTAATACGATGTTTAAAAAAATACTACTTTTGCATATGCAAATAAAATCATTTTTATGATAAAACGCTATCTTGAATCTTAAAAATATATTCCCAATGAAAAAAATCTCAACTATAATACTCTTTTGTTTATGGATTCCCCTACTTTATTGTCAGCCAAAGCTTGAATTTGAAAAAAAATATTATGATTTTGGAGAAATAAAAGAAGAAGGTGGTAAGGTTACCGGACGTTTTACATTTACCAACACGGGCGACAGCAATTTAATTTTGACAACTGTTCGACCGGGGTGCGGTTGTACTGCCGCCGATTACACTAAAACTCCTATTGCCCCCCAAGAAAAAGGATATATTGATGTTATTTTTGACCCCTACAATCGTCCCGGCGGATTTACAAAAAACATTAGAATTTACACCAATGAACCTATCTTTAACAACCCCCAAAATCCTCCTCACCTTATTTATATAAAAGGATTTGTCCTTAAACGTCCCCCAACAATTTATGAATTAGCAGGTTACACCAGCGGCTATGGCGTTATGAGAATGAAAAGAAATAGTTGCCGGTTTACCGTGAAAAATAACGAAACCTATATTGACACTATCCATTTTAAGAATTTTGATACGAAAAGTGTAGAGTTTACTTCTATTAGATATCCTGCTTTCGTTGAAGAACTCAGCAGAAGTTTTGATACTAAAATTGAAGCTGACAAAGAGGGATATATCGTTGTCCAATATAATGCAAATCAACGTAATAGATGGGGAAAATGTAGCGATCCAATCTCTTTTACGACCACAGATTCGATTGAGCCAAACAAAGTTTTTGTTTTTAATGCAGAAATACGAGAAGATTTTTCTTACTTAAAACCGGATAGCCCGCTGCCCATTATGCAACTGTCCGCCGCTGACATCTCATTCGAAAAATTAAAAAAAGGAGAAAAATTTGAATATACTGTAATTATTTCTAACACAGGAGAAGAGGACCTTATTATTCGTGATATCTCTGCCAATTTGAATGCCATAAAATTCACCCTGCCCAAAAATGTTATTCGTCCCAAGCAGTCAACAAACCTACATATCGTTTTTGATAGCAACTTAAGAATCGGGAAACAAAACGGCTATATCGAAATAATATGCAATGACCCCAATCAAGCCAACTCTTACATTAGATTATTCGGTGAAGTAATACAGTAATTCCTAATCAGCTAAGCGCCTTACACAACCAACGATTACCGCAATTCCCAATCGGCAATTTTCAAGTCATCGTCTTCGAGAATCGCCAAATAATTCTGATAACGAGTTAGAGCGATTTTGCCCTCTTCAACGGCTTTAATGACCGTACAATCCGGCTCATGTACATGAAGACAATTAGAAAATCTACATTGATTATTATACTGCCGTATTTCAGGAAAATAATCCCGAATTTCATCTTTTGAATATTGAATTAATCCGAACTCCTTAATTCCGGGCGTATCTATAATTCCACCGCCACATTGCAACTGAAACATTTGAGCAAAAGTAGTTGTATGTTTCCCCTTTTGATGATATTGAGATATTTCACCGACTTTCAAATCTAAGGTGGGATCAACCGCATTGATTAACGCAGACTTCCCAACTCCCGAGTGCCCACTAAATAGAGAGATTGAGTTCGACATTTTCTCTTTTAACTGGCTAATATTTTCACCCGTCATCACCGAACAACAAAGGGTATCGTACCCAATAGATGAGTAAAGCTCCGAAAGCTCCTGAACCACCGCCCGCTCTTTTTCATTATATAAATCCATCTTATTAAATAATAAACAGACCGGAATTCTAAACCCCTCCGCCGCCACAAGAAATCTATCTATAAAACCGAGCGAAGTACGCGGTGATTTCAGCGTGATGACCAAAAAGGCAATATCAATATTTGCCGCTATCAAGTGATTAATCTTCGATAGCCTTGTCGCTTTTCTGTCAATATAATTCTTACGCGGAAGAATCTCCATAATTACCCCCGAAGAATCTTCTTCGATAATAAAGTGTACTCTATCTCCCACTACAATCGGGTTTGTATTTAACACCTTTTCTTTACGAAATTGCCCGCGTAATCGACAATTCACTTTCTGCCTATCGTCCGTCAATACTTCGTGCCAACTTCCCGTTGACTTAATTACAATCCCATTTTGCAACTTTGATTTCCCCATTTTATGCTAAGTTAGTAAGTAAAGTAAAAAAGAAAGCAATATTACAACAATTAAATGAAATAAAAGAAAAAACGAACGACTTTATTTTAAAAAAAATATCATTTTTTTAAAAATATAGTGTATTTTTGTACTTTCTTTTCATTAATTACAATAAAAAATTTCATTATGAACCTTCTTTTAATTAGCAATTCTACCAATTACAAAGAACCTTATTTAGAATGGTGTATGCCGTTAATTCAGCAATTTCTATCCAAAGAGTTAAAAAAAATACTTTTTATCCCTTATGCAGGAGTTCTTATTAATGGGAAAAGTTACCCCGCCAGCTACGATGCGTATGCTGAAAGAGTAGAAGGAGTGTTTCAAAAATACAATCTTCATATTAACTCCATTCACAAAGCCTCCGACCCAGTCGAAGCGGTCAATCAAGCAGATGCCATAATCGTTGGAGGCGGAAATACATTTCATTTAGTTGCTGAATTACATAAATATAATCTCCTTACGCCTATCCGAAGAAAAGTGTTGGAAGAGACTCCTTATGTTGGCTGGAGTGCCGGTTCGAACATTGCCTCCCCAACCCTCTCTACTACCAATGATATGCCTATTATCATGCCAAAAAGTTTCGAAACTCTTTATTTAGTTCCTTTCCAAATCAATCCCCACTTTTTAGATCCTTATCCGGAAGAGATAAATGACGCTATCCGACATGGCGGAGAAACACGTCAAGATAGAATTAATGAGTTTTTAGCTGTAAATCAAAATGTTACCGTAGTAGGTTTACGCGAAGCGTCCGCACTACTTGTTCAAAAAGACAAAATACATATTAAAGGGAAAAAACCTCTTCGTATTATGCGTTTTGCAGAAACTCCTTTTGAAATAAAGCCGGAAACCATAGTAGATTTCACATTTAAAATAGTAGGTCTCTCACTTTTAAAAAAATAATTTAAAATACAAACAATATTTCTCAAATGTCATGACAAACATATCGACAAAATATATGGGATTTGAATTAGCAAGTCCGCTTATTTTAGGAAGTTGCGGTTTAAGCAAGCATCTTGATAATTTAAAAATAGCTGAAGACAGCGGTTTTGGAGCTGCAGTACTTAAATCTATTTTTGAAGAAGAGATTCGACAAGATGTAAAAAAACTTTTTGACGAAAAACATAGCACCCATTATGACTCATTGGCTTACGACTATCTTGTTCATTATCAAGAAAAAGAATCCTTTGACAAGCATCTCAATTTAATTTTAGAAGCTAAGGAATCACTACAGATGCCTGTTATTGCAAGTATTAACTGCTATTCATCGCGTGGCTGGATTAAATATGCTAAAATGATTGAGGAAGCCGGGGCGAAAGCATTAGAAGTTAATTTCTTTTTGCTGCCTACCGACTTTAATAAAGATGCCGAAGAGTATCGCAAAGAATACTTCTCTCTTATTAAAGAATTGAAAGAGAATCTAAATATTCCGATTGCTCTTAAAACCTCTTTTTATTTCACTGATTTATCACACTTCATGTTACATTTATCGTACAGTGGCTTAGCTGCTTTAGTACTTTTCAACCGTTTTCATGCCCCCGATATTAATATCGAAACACTCAAATATAAACCTAATCGCAGTCTGAGTTCCACAAGCGAATTAAATGAAACATTGCGTTGGATTGGACTTTTCAGCCAACGATTACGTTGTGATATAGCCGCAACCACGGGCGTACAAAATGCAGAAGGAATGATAAAATTGCTTTTAGCAGGAGCGGACGCGGTACAAGCAGCTTCCATTTTTTATAAAAACGGAATAAACTATGGTGCTACGATGATTAAGGAATTAAAAGAGTGGATGGAAAAACAAAATTTTAAAACTATTGATGAATTTAAAGCTAAACTAAATTTTAAAAATATAGAAAATCCCTCTATCTATTTCCGCACACAATTTATGAAATATATGGCAGGAATGGAGTAAATATAACAATAATATCATTTTTTAATATATCTTTGCAACAAATTTTATTTTCTAAGTTAAAACAATTTATTTTAAATTAAAATCAAATAAAAGTTATGAAAAAATTATTATCAATCTTATTTTTGGGCGGATTGTTTTTCTTTGCACCCCAAAGTTATGCTCAAGAAACAATCGTTTTTAGTGAAAATTTCAATAATTTCATAGACGGCACACCCAATTCAGGCTGTTCTTCTACTGATATTTCTGCAACTCTTGATACCTACACTCAACAACCCGGTTGGACTGGAACCAAAGTTTACCAAGCCGGTGGTGCTGTAAAATTAGGAACAAGTAGTATCAAAGGTTGGATACAACTACCCGCAATTGATTTATCCGCCAACGGAGGAAATTTTATCATTCGTTTTAAATCAATGGCATGGAACGGTGATAAAAGACAGCTTAAAATCATCGTTAATGGAAATGAAAATATTGTTGACGGACTCAATAACAATACAAGTTATACTTTTAGCGACTTTGAACTATTTTTATCAGGTGGGACTAACAATACCGTTATCAGATTTGAAGGGCTAGAAGATGCTAAAAGTAGATTTTTCTTAGAAGACTTAACAATATCTACATTTAGTGGTGCTTTAATTGCTTTCAATCCCATGACACTTGACTTTGGCGATGTAACGGAAAATAGCACACAAACCCTATCTACTGTTGCGACCGGCTTTAATTTAACCGAAAACTCTTATACGGTAACTGTTACAGGAACAGGATATGCGACTACCGTAACTTCGTTGACAAAAGCAGAATTAACAGCCGGAGCTACAATTCCTGTTTCTCTTAATACGACAGCAGCAGGAAATTATGCCGGAACTTTAACTATTACCGGTACTGACTTGACAAATCCGGCAACTACTAACTTAACCGCAACCTGCGTTACTACCGTAGAAATTTCCACAATTGCAGAACTTAGAAGCAAACTTAGTATTGCCGATACTACAAGTCAAGTGCATGACGCAACAAATTACCTTTTAGTTGGTAATGTTATTGTTACTTCGTACTCCGAAAGCGGAAATAACTTCTTTGCAACAATTCAAGATGAAACAGGAGCAATTTTAATTTATGATAACGGTGGCAACTTTATCTCTAATTTAGAACAAGGTCAAGAAATTACCGATATTTACGGCACTTTAATTAATTACTACGGTTTATTAGAGTTCATACCGAAAGTGCAAGCGCCAAGAATCGTTTCTCCTTTTACTGACCCTGACGCAATTACACCCCTTGATGTTACCATTGAAACGATGAATGATTATGCTTTTATGACAGAACATCAATCGGAATTAATTAAATTAACCCATGTTAAATTTACAACAGCAGGGACCTTTACATACTACGAAAAATACTCCATAACGGACGGAAATGCAACGGACGCCGTAGTATTTGCCTTTTATAAAGATGCCAACTATATTGGAACGACTATCCCACTTGAATATACGGATTTAACAGGAGTTTCATATATGACACGTGGTAAATACTATATCATTCCTCGTTCAATGGATGATTTAGTTAATATTAACGATGTTAATGTGGAAAATCAAATAACGGTTTATCCTAATCCTGCTAATAACCAACTATTTATCCAAGGACTCCAACCTACAAAAGTTGAATTTTATAATGTTCTTGGAAATTTAATTTACACCATTGACAATCCTACTCAAACTCTTTCTATAACTTCCTTAGCTAACGGAACATATTTTGTCAAAATTACGACTGAAGAAGGAGTAGCTGTTAAACAAATCGTTAAGCAATAAGAATTTATCTATAAATTCATAATAAAAAACGAGAGGCTTGCGCCTCTCGTTTTTTTTATTTGTTTTCGGACTTTAGTATAGGGATAATCTATTGGTGTCCTTGTGTCAAAGTCCGATGTTGCGGAAAATGAGGGATTCGAACCCCCGGTACCCCGAAGGGTACAACAGATTTCGAGTCTGCCCCGTTCGACCGCTCCGGCAATTTTCCGATGCAAAAATACTATTTTTTTCAAATGATTTCATAATAAAAAAAGTAGTCCATTTTCTTGAACTACTTTGTTGTGCGGATGAGGAGACTCGAACTCCTACGCCTCTCGGCACTAGATCCTAAGTCTAGCGCGGCTACCAATTACGCCACATCCGCAATAATTTTGCGGTGCAAAAATACACTTTTTTCTTATACTAATTAATTTTTTTTAGTTTTCCTTCCGTACATTTTTACTATCTTTGTCCTTTAATAAAAAATCTTTTTTAATCATCAATAATTTATACATACATGAAGAATAATATCTTAGAATTAGAACCAAGAAACGTTTTTTATTACTTTAACGAAATTTGTAAAATTCCACGCCCTTCTAAAAAGGAAGAGAAAATTGTTGCATGGCTTTTAGAAGTAGGAAAACAACTCGGTTTAGAAACAAAAAGAGATAAAATTGGAAACGTACTTATCTCAAAACCGGCAACAAAAGGCAAAGAGAATGTAACTCCCGTTATTTTCCAAAGTCACGTCGATATGGTTTGCGAAAAAAATAGCGATGTTGTTTTTGATTTTGATAAAGACGCAATACAACCCTATATTGACGGCGAATGGATTAAAGCAAAAGGTACGACCTTAGGAGCTGACGACGGCATCGGCATGGCTATCGCCCTTGCTATCTTAGCCTCAAAGGAAATTGAACACGGTCCGATTGAGGCTCTATTTACAGTAGACGAAGAGACCGGTTTATCAGGCGCCTTTGCTCTCGAAGCCGGTTTTATGAAAGGTAAAATGTTACTCAATCTTGATTCTGAAGACGAAGGAGAATTTTTTATCGGCTGTGCAGGCGGAAAAGATACTGTAGCAACTTTAGAAACCGAATTTGAAACCGACCTGCATGAAAAGAGTGTTGCCTATAATATAATGATTAGAGGTTTGCAGGGTGGACACTCAGGAGACGATATTAATAAGGGTCGCGGCAACGCTGTAAAACTGCTAACTCGTATTTTATGGAATGGTTATCAAATATTTGACGCACGAATTGCCCACATTGACGCCGGAAATTTACGCAACGCTATCGCCCGCGAAGGAAAAGCTTGGGTCGTAGTTCCACAAGAACTCGCAACAGATTTTGAATTTTATTTGAAGAAAATGAACCAACTTTTCAAAGATGAATTTCGCGTTACCGACCCACAAGTTGAAGTCGTTTTTGAAAAAACTAAACTCCCTAAACGTATCCTTAGCGAGTTTTTACAAATTGATATTTTGAATGCACTCTACGTTTGTCCGCATGGCGTGTTAGCAATGGCACAAGATATTGATAACTTTGTGGAAACCTCCACCAATTTAGCCTCTATCAAAATGGACGACCAGAAAATTACAATTACGACAAGCCAACGAAGCTCCGTTGAATCACGCAAAGAGTGTGCTGTGGAGAGAGTTTCTGCTACATTTTACATGATTGGTGCAGATGTAGAAAGCGGAGAGGGATACCCCGGCTGGACGCCTAATCCTAATTCCGAAGTTCTTAAAGTGCTAGAACAAGCATACGTAAATGTATTCAATAAAAAACCGATTGTTAAGGCAATACACGCTGGACTCGAATGTGGATTATTCTCAGAAAAATATCCGGATTTAGATATGGTTTCCTACGGACCAACCCTGCGTGACGTGCACTCTCCGGACGAACGTCTCTTGATTGACACCGTGAAAAAAACTTGGGACTTAACTGTGGAATTTTTAAGAATCCTCAAATAATTGATAAATCCCCTGTTTTAAATAAGTGTTTTTATGTTTCTCTAATTAACTGTAACATCTCTTTGAGGACTGTTTTCATTTTTAAGATAGAAAACAATTCTAAAAAGAGTTATTTTTGCCTGCTAAAATTAAAAATGTGAAGAAATCTATTTACCTTATCCTCTTTAAACTAGGGTTCTTATTTATTTTTTTTACTTTTTTCCCCAACTCAATATATGCAAAAAACATAGACTCTACAAAAATAAAAGATGATTGGTATATTGAATCGGCTTTACGATACGGAAGGATTGTCCCTAATAGTAGCGGGACGAAATTATGGAATATCAACGTAATAGGAGCTGATTTACGAATTGGAAAACAAACATTTGGAAAATCGGAATGGGAACAGTGGTTTGGCTACCCCAACTACGGATTAGCCTTTCGATATGCCCATTTTTCCGATAATATGTTGCAGGATAAAATTGCCTGCTTTTGGTTTTTATCGGGATCGTTTGTAGACTCTCGCCACCTCTCTTTTCGTTATCAATTAGGCTCCGGATTAGTCTATTTTTTCAATTATTACGACCCTTTTAAAAATATAGAAAACGTTTTTATTGGAAGTGCCCTGAATGCTCACATTGATTTGAACTTATCCCTCGATTTTACTATTACAAAACAAATAGACCTCATTCTTCGTGCCAACTTCTCTCACTCTTCGAACGGTGCTATCCGATTCCCCAACTACGGAATTAATCCTATTTCTGGTCAATTAGCTGTGCGTTACCACTTTAATGAACGTGCTGAAAAAATATATACGATAGATACCATAAAAACATTTCTACCGAAAAATAGCCTATATTTTACGCTGGCACCCGGATTTAAGCAAAGTAAAAAAAACTATGTTTACGATAATCCTGACAAATATAGAGTAAAAACAAAATATTTGACAACAACTTTTCAACTTGGCTATTTAAGACAATTTCACCCTAAATATCGGTTTGGAGGAGGAATCGACATCATGTACAGCTCAGAGCTAAGGAACTTTTTCCCTCCCGAAAAACAGAATGAGTGGAAATACATGACAACTGCCGGCTTCGTCTCTTTTGAACTTTTGTACAATAGATTCGTCGTCCACGCTGCCCTTGCAGCCTATATATCACGAAGTGCCGACTTCTATGAATGGTATTATGAACGTGCCGGTTTTAAAGTGCTCCTCGGAAAAAATAGAAATCACAGCCTTGGTATTATGCTAAAAGCTCACGCCGGTATGATTGATTACATTGAATGGGGATATAATTTTCAATTTTTCAATTGGAATGATAAATCCGTACGTATTTTGAAAAGATTTAAAAAGAGAGTATAATTATTAATTGATGAGACAAAAAAGTAAAAATTGGTTTTTTCTTTTTCTTGGCAATTTCCTAGGCGTCTTTAACGACAACTTTCTTAAACATGCCATTGTTTTTGTATCAATGAGTTGGGCTTTACCTCGTTGGCTCACTACCTCGCAGATTATTGCCGCCGTCTCCGCCTCATTGCTCATTCCATATCTTTTATTTTCTCCCCTTGCCGGACAATTAACCAAAAAGTATGACAATCAAAAACTATTTACACTTTTCAAAGTGTTAGAGATTCCCGTTTTACTTCTCGCCGCTCTCGCTTTCTATTATCAATGGATATTTTTTGCCATTTTTCTTGTATTAATCATGGGGATTTTAACTTGTCTATATTCACCGGCAAAATATAGTTTAATCAGAGAAATAAGCAAAAGTGAGGAAAATGCTTTCGGAAGCGGCATGCTTGAAGCGATGGCTTTTTTGGGAATTTTACTCGCAACAATTGCCGCCTCTTTTCTCTCCGACCATTATCAATTTAAAATTTTAATTTTCACCTTTTTAGGCGTAGGTATCTTAGGATTAATCAGCGCCTATAGTATCAAAGTTGACAAAATAAATAAAGAAGAGAAGAAACGTTCGCAAAACGGATTTATAGCTTTTATAAAAAATAATTGGGAAGTTGCTAAAAATCACCGTTTAATTCGTCAGGCAATTATAGGATATGCTATTTTTTGGTCAATTGCGGGCCTATTACAAATGAATTTAATTATTCATAGCAAAAACGTTTTTAATTGTAGCAACTCGATGATTGGCATTATCATGGGCATTGCCGCAATAGGAATTATAATCGGCTGTTCACTTGCCGCAAGAATCATTAAAAAGAAATTTTATATTATCTCCATTTTTAGTAGCACTTTATTAATAAGCTTACTGTTAATTGCCATAATTTATGGCAACCTCAATATTTCACTATTTAGCACTGCTATATTCTTTATCGCCTTTGCAGGCGGTTTTTTTCAAGTCCCCTGCCTCGCTATGATACAAAATATAAATATTGGTAATAAGTTAGGTGATATTATGGCATTTCTCAACTTTATAACCTTCCTTTTCATCCTTATTTTCACACTCCTATTCTCCATTATCACAAAACTTTCCGATGATAATAGCTTTGCCGTATTCGCTCTAATGCTGATTTTAAGTTTAGGTGTCGTTTTCTATATTCTTTTTTATTTGTTTAGACGAAAAATTTATTCTTGACTTTTTTACACTTTTTTATTTGAAAACTATGATAGAGTTTAAAAAAATAGTGTATTTTTGCAATCGCAATTCTGAAAAAGAGTAGCAGGTCCCTTAGCTCAGACGGTTAGAGCACCTGACTCATAATCAGGGGGTCCTTGGTTCGATCCCAAGAGGGACCACTTTTGATGAAAAAGAACCTTCTTATAATTTTCTTTTCTATTATCCTTTTTTCCCTTCAAGGACAATCTTTTAAGGGAGGCGTACGTCTTGGCTTTTCAAGTTCCCAAATTTCAGGAGATGAACTTGCCGGTTTTAACAAATTTGGAGCATATACCGGAATATTTACCAATTTCCCTATTTCAAAAAATATGCAATGGAAAATCCAAGCTGAACTCAACTTCATAATGAAGGGAAGTAGTATGTTTCTTAGAGCAAATGCCGACAATGAGGTCCCTAATCAGTACATTTTGACAATGTTATACACGGAAACCCCATTTTTAGTAAAATATTCTCCGAAACCATGGGTGGAACTTGAGTTAGGACCGGCAATCAATTTTTTATTTTATTCACATGAAAAAGATTCTAACGGCAAAATACCCGCCCGCCAACGCTTCCGAATTTTTGAACTAGCCGGAATCGGAGGCATCTCCTTTATTGTGAAAGAAAATTTTGGTATTAATTTACGCTATTCTAACTCTCTACTACCTGTCCGCGTTCCTGACGGAAATCATTCACAATATAGAATGCGATACAAACAATTTAATTCCGTACTTACTTGTAGCCTCTTTTATCAATTTTAACCCTTTTATCTGTAAAAAGAGTGCTCTATTGAAATTAACTTGTTAGAAATTGCATAAATAGTCAACCCCGAACGACTTTTAATTCCGGTCTTCTCCGTAATTTTTTTCCTGTGAGAAATAACAGTATGAATACTTATGCATAATTTATCGGCAATCTCCTTATTGGATAATCCTGAAGCAATGTGAATTAAAACTTCTTTCTCCCTCTCCGAAAGCGCTTCCGCCGTTGAACCTTCATGAATGTTTGCTATAGAATCTACTAATTTATGAATAAATGAAGAAAAGGTTGCAAAATCATCGGTAATGGATATTTTATCGTCAAATAGACGGATAATCTCCTTCGGATAATACTGATAAACAATAGCTACGAAATGAGAGTTCGAACATTTTTGTTGTAATCTATGAAATTGATTTTTCTCCGCTTGAGCAAAATAGGGATTAAGTATCAAAATATGAAAGGGCTCATTTTCGACAATTTCTAAAAGAGTACAAATATTTTCAAATCTGCTAACTTGAATCTGTTTGTTAGTTTTATTAAGAAAAAGCTGTAACCCTTCAAAAATAATATCGGAAGGTTCAACAATAGCAATACTTATTTTAACTTCTTTTCTCATCTATTTTCCAAATTTATAATAAGAGGTATCAATATATTATCTTCAACGTAAGAGTGAAGATATAGGTCATGTTCAACCTCCGATAACGAAACTAACAATTTACGGCGACCAACCATATCTTTCTCTAATTCAATATGCTTAATCAATAAATTTTTCATTTCCAATATTTTATACTCAATATCCGTATGCCGCTTTTTATATTGATTTATCGAAAATGAATCGTTACTCTCTTTATTATTATCAATCCACCTTTGAATATAAGGGAAAACATACTTTTCTTCGTAGGTCAAATGTTTTTCAACTTCCACTAAATACTCTTTATAAAATTGCTTCAAAAGTTTAATCGGCGGCGTATTATTATTTAAAACTATTTTATTAATATGTTGCTCAATCTCAGGAAATTTCTCATTCCTAAAATAAAAATGACTATTTTTAAGAAAATTGACTAACGGCAATAAATCGTTCTTAGTAAGCTGCTGTTTTTCAAAGACTTCCCCGTAGAGATAGAGTTGCAAAATGAGAATAAAAAGTTGTGTTGAAATTTGATTTTGTTCACAGATTTGCCGAATCGTATCTTTATGAACCACTATATTGAGTCCGAAATGCTCCATCATTAACAATAATTGAGGATTATCCAGAATCAAATCAGACAAAATGGTATCGGGTGAAATAGACTGTTTTATTGTTTTTTTCATTTTTTAAAGTTCTAATAAAAATATTGCATCGTTTTAATATTATTAATAACAAAAAAAAAGCAGGATTGTTGTTTGAAATAACACGCTCCTGCTCCAAACAAATTAAATATATTAACTTGGTGTTTTACTTTTTAAGAATTTTCTTTAAAATAGTATCCTTATCTATTTTTTTAGTACAGAAAAACCAATCGTAACATTTAAGGTCTTCATCTTTCCCCTCCATTCTATCCTTAGCCGCTCCGCAAGTTCCGCCTGTAGGCACAATCACCTCATCACCCGGACGCCAATCCGCAGGCGTGGCAATCCCAAACTTATCAGCCGTCTGCAAGGCAATAACTACACGATAAAGTTCGTCAAAGTTACGTCCTAAACTGAGCGGATAATAGAGAATCGTTCTGATAATTCCCTGTGGGTCAATAACAAAAACAGCTCGCACCGCTTTCGTATTACTTTCACCCGGCATCATCATCCCATATTTCGTGGCAACTTCCATCGTAATATCCTCAATCAAAGGGAATTTCACTTCAACATTTTTCATTCCTTTATAATCAATCTTTTCTTTTATGGTTCTTAACCAAGCAATATGGCTAAACAATCCATCAACGGAAAGCCCAACCAATTTACAATTTGCTTCCTCAAACTTAGTCTGCAAAGTTGCAAAAGTCATAAATTCAGACGTGCAAACCGGGGTAAAGTCGGCAGGATGACTGAAAAGAATAACCCAACTCCCTTTATAATCAGAAGGGAAATTAATCTCACCTTGTGTGGTAATCGCTTTAAACTCAGGAGCTTTGTCTCCAATTCTTGGCATTGAATAAACTACATTTTCTTCCATAATTTTATATTTTTAAAAATGACTCTTTTAAAATTTAACTTGCTATCCTATTTTGAAAAAAACAACAGAGCCATAAAATTGATTTTTTCAAACATAAACTCATTTTTCTTCTGTTTCTACTTCCATAACAACAAAAAAGAGAAATGGTTCATTGCCAAACTAACATTGTTAATTTTTCTCATCATTAGTCGTAATTTTCTGATTTATAACTTTTTATATAAGATATTTATAATATTAATTAGGGCGCCGACCCCGAGCGTAGCGAGGGGGCACGCCCTAATTAATATTAAAATTATTATGATTCTTTTAGTGCGCTAAATAAACTGAAATAAAATCATAACTGATTGAAAATCAAAGACACACCTCTTACATAATATCGAACGGGCAGGGTTCACGCCCGGCAGATTTAATCGCAACTCGTCTAAAAATGTACATGAGCGACAACTCCACGCCGCCACGTACATGAGAGGCACGCGTTAACGTGGAAATATTAAAATCGTAACTGATACCGAATTTGCAATTTTGCCAACGCGTGGTTAAGATTAATATTAACGCATCATTCCAACGATAAAAAGTTCCTACTCCGAAGGTAATTTGCGAATCGCGTTTATCGGCAAAAAGATACTCCAGGTTAACCCCGAAATTCACCTCGTAAAAGCGTCTTTGAAAGGAAGTAAATATCATAGGATTAAGCAATAACGACTCGCTAACGGGAAAGGTAGAGGAAAAATAGAGATTCGTACGTACGGGCAGGCGAACTAAACTACTATTTTCAAATGACATTCGAGGTTGATTGAGATGACTCGCGGAAACACCTGCTATAAAGGACGTTGCGGAGGAAGCAAAGAAACTCCAATTGGCTCCTAATCCCCAATCGAAAAAGAGAATTTTACTTTTTGGAAAGTTTTCCGTTATCGGATTATCGGCACTGTAATAACCATGTTGATATTGTTCATCGAAAGTAAGTGCATCATAGTTGAGCATTCGTTGCTGAATCCCGCAATAGCCTCCGATGGAGAGTTTGTGACGATTTCGTCTATCTAAACTTTTTACAAAAGCCATACTCAAAAGAGGCTGAAAAGTGGTGTAGTAAGAATCCCCTGCCCTATCCACGTTAATAAGCAATCCCAAACCTATCAGCTCTCTACGTTGATTGTTTTTGTAAACGGGTGCGTCGAAACTTCCTGAAAAGGTGAGAAACGGCTTGGTAACGGAGAGCCACTGCGTTTTTTGATTGATCCCTGCACGGCAAATGCCATCAATAACGCCCGTTAAGGCAGGATTAAGATTCAGCGGCGCAAGATTGAATTGTGAATAATGTATATCTTGCCCTATGAGTTTAAAAAAAAAGGAGAAACTGAGAAGCAGTAAGAAGATGTAACGATATTTATTTTTCCAACAATTTTTCAAATATTTTCTAAGTTCGTTTTCACGCCGATTATCCTGTGGTTCATAAAATTTCTTCCCGCTAATGGATTGCGGTAAAAATTCTTGCTCAACAAAATTGTTTTCAAACTGATGCGCATATTGATAGTTTTTACCATAATTAAGCTCTTTCATCAAGGCTGTCGGCGCATTTCGCAAATGTAGAGGAACCGGAAGATTGCCGGTTTTTTCAACCCACTGCATAGCATCCTCTATCGCCAAATAAGAAGCGTTGCTTTTAGGCGATGAAGCAAGATAAATAGCGGTTTGAGATAACACAATTCGCCCTTCGGGAAGTCCTATCTGATGCACGGCTTGAAAACAGTTATTGGCAAGCAACAGAGCATTCGGATTCGCATTTCCGATATCTTCAACAGCTAAAATAATCATTCTTCGAGCAATAAAAAGTGGGTCTTCGCCTGCCATAAGCATACGTGCTAACCAATAAACCGCCGCATTCGGGTCGCTGCCGCGAATAGATTTGATAAAAGCTGAAATAATATCGTAATGATTTTCCCCTTTCTTATCATATAAAAGTAAATTTTGTTGAATAATCTTTAATACTAATTCATTATTTATCAACAACTTACCCTTTTCGCTTCGGAGTAATGTCGTTACAATAAGTTCAATTGCATTAATTAATTTACGAGCGTCCCCACCAGATATTTGTAAGAGAGCTTCATTTTCTGCAATTTCTATAGAACAGTTCAACTCTTTCTCTAAAAAATCGGTTGCCCGAGTAATAATTTTTTCTAGGGACGATTTATCCAGAGTTTTCAACACATAAACTTGGCAACGCGACAGTAAGGGGCTAATAACTTCAAAAGAGGGATTTTCCGTAGTTGCACCGATGAGCGTAACTACTCCTTTTTCAACAGCGCCGAGCAAAGAATCTTGTTGTGACTTACTAAAACGGTGTATTTCATCAATAAAGAGCAATGTTTTATTAGAGGATTCTTCCGCCTTTTGAAAAATCTCTCTAATATCTTTCACGCCCGAATTAATAGCACTTAACATATAAAAATCCATATCCGTTAATTTCGCCATAAGAAAAGCAAGTGTAGTCTTTCCAACGCCGGGCGGTCCCCATAAAATCATAGAATGTAGTGCCTTATTCTCAATCGCTGTTCGCAAAATACCGCCCTCACCTAAAAGGTGGGATTGCCCAATATAATCTTCAAGGGCTTGAGGACGTAGCAGTTCGGCTAATGGCTTGGCTAACATGATAAAGAGTTATACTTTTGACAAAAATACAAAAATTATAGATTATTCATTTTTTTACTCACTAATTTTGCTTTTTAATCGTTACTAATTCTAGAAAAATAATATCTTTGTACTACTGTAAATATTTCATTTATTATTATGTTTCGATTTGAATATAATTTTGTACTGTACGCACTTTTGATTATTCCCATTCTCATTGGATTTTACATCTTTTTACAATATAGAAAAAGAAAAAATCTTGCTTCCTTTGGAGAGTTACGACTCATCAAACTTTTAATGTCGGATTTTTCTCCCAAGATGCAACATCTTAAATTTACTTTACTCATGTTGGCTCTGACATTACTCATTTTTGCCATAGCTAATCCGCAGACAGGTAGCAGTTTAGAAAAGGGTAAGCGAAAAGGAGTAGATATTATGTTGTGCGTGGACGTCTCTAATAGCATGTTAGCCGAAGATATGAAACCAAATAGAATGGAGGCGGCTAAAATGGGGATTTCACGTTTTATCGACCAATTGAAAGGGGACAGAATCGGGGTGGTTGTTTTTGCGGGAAACGCCTTTGTACAACTGCCGATTACGAGTGATTATGCGGCTGCAAAAATGTTTGTAAATCATATTAATACCGGCTTAATAAATGAGCAGGGAACGGATATTGCCGCCGCCCTTGACCTCGCCGCCGTCTCGATGCTTCCGGACGACCCCGCCAATCTTGATAAAAACAGATTGAGTTCTCTCACCTCTAAAGTTATTTTACTCATTTCTGACGGTGAAGACCACTTTCAAGAAGCGATTGACGTTACACAAAAAATAAGAGAACTCGGCATTACCGTACATACTATCGGAATAGGCTCACCTCGCGGCGAGCCCATCCCAATAAAAACGCGTAAAGGAATCCAAGAATTTAAAAAAGATAAAGAGGGGAATACGGTTATCACAAGATTAAATGAAGCTATACTTCGAGATATTGCCGCCGCCGGAAATGGCGTGTACGTCCATGCATCCAACACGAATCTGGGCTTCGAAAAGATTAAAGAAAAGATTGACACCATGCATAAAGCGGATTTGGAAGAGGTTACTTTTGCGAAATATGATAGTCAATTTCAGATTCCATTATTTTTGGCACTTATTCTGCTGTTTATTGAAATGTTACTTTTTACAACCCACTCGAAATTAAAAAATTGGCTACTAGAAAAACATCAAAGTTTTAAAATGAAATCAATTTTACTTATTCTCTTTTTTTTGACAAGCTCCTATTTTGTCCAAGCACAAACGAAAGAAGAATTATCGGCTATTAGGAAAGGAAATCGTGAATTTTTTAAGGCGGAAGAGGCACGTAAAAATGCTATGGAGCTGCAACAAGATAAACGAGAAATTAACCAA
>DUOL01000039.1 GCA_012838875.1 Bacteroidales bacterium
GGGCGTGCCCCCTCGCTGCGCTCGGGGTCGGCGCCCGGTTCCAAGTCCGCGGGCACAAGCCGTGGGGTCGCAAGGCGGCAAAAAGAGCTTCTAAAGTCGCTTTTTTGCCGCCGCGTCCCCGGCGGCTTCCGCCCTTGCGGGCTTTCCACCTAAGCGCCTCACGCAACCCAACTTGCTCGTACAGAGCTTCTTAAAAATGGAATTAAAAGTTGAACAAAATTATCTCTTAATGATTATTAACATTATCGCAGCTACTATTGAATTTACATTTTGCGGTTGTTGTGAATCTCTTTTAAAAAAATCTATCTTTACATGTTTACCATAGCTGTATCTGTTAAATTTTTACAACTCGTTTTAACTTTTACGCTATTCACATAGTCTAACAATACGATTATATTCGTATTTTTGTTTTTAATTTTGATTTCACATTGAAGTATCAACATAATATTTAAGCTATGAACAATTTATTATTTTCATTTTTAATTCCATTTATGACGTTGTTTACACCTGCAGACAGCACTATAATAGACACAGATCCTACTTTTGATAAAGAGAACTGCACTTGCAAAGAAATTCCTCTATATGGGAAAGTTCGAGTAATGGATAATTCGTTTGCCGACTTTGATGTAAGAATTACAAATGGGTATCCTGATTTAGATGTTGAAGTTGTGAAAGCGTTTCCAAACGAATGTGGAAAATGGGAATTTGTAGAAGGATTTGAAGATTTTACAGTTCGGTTTGTAGAAGGATTTGAAGATTTTACAATCCGATTTGTTGATGGTATTCCTGGAACTAAATAATTTTTCATAGCTATTCATCAATCATTAAAAAAATACAATCTTCATCGCTTACAAATGTTAGTGTAAATAGCATAACATTAAAAAGCTTCATCGCCGATTGCTCAAATTTCTCGCCCTTTAATGCTATTTTATGTTATAAATCGCCTAAAAAAATCTATCTTCACACATTGAAACAACGTAGAAACCACAGGGTTGAATAGCTCTTTAAATTCCTTTTCAAGACGATTTAATTCTTGTTGAAATTGCTCTGGGGATATTTAATTGTGATTTTTTCAAATATATGATTTATATTAAAAATAATTGTATATTTGCATCATTATTGAAACGTTATGAGTATTGTTTGACGCTGTATGGCGGATCTTGCTTATAGCGTTTCAATTTTTTCAGGCAAATCCTTTGTAATAGAATAGAGATAAAAATTTCTGATATCTTTTATTCCTCCCTTAAATCTTCCCAAGTGCAAATAAGAAGTTGTTTTAGTTGTGAATCGCCTAAAAAAAAGTATCTTTACATGTTGAAACAACATAGATGCATTCTCCTTTAGATGCAAATAAACAAGAAAATGAAGATGAATGCTTTAATACAATTTAATTAAAGAATCAAACCAAAACATTTAAGCATAATGAAATATGCGGAAAAGCATTTAAGGAGGTAATATGGTTGGGAAGTTTTAGACTACAAAATCAGGCGGAATTGATAGCAACGATGTTCGGAAGAAAAAAGAAAAATAAGATTATTTCCCCTTGAGTGCAGCAACAATAAGAGCAATCCAGCCAAATATCAATAATAAAAATAATAAAAATAATAAAAATTTCATGACGAACCATTTTTATTGTTTGCAAAATTAAATAAAAAAAATAATATGAGCGAACAAACGGTAAATATAACTTTTCAAATTTCCGGTAATACTAATTAGGTAATAAGTGCAGTTACACAAGCAAGTACACAATTAAGCCAATCTCGTTGTGAATCGCCTAAGAAATCTATCTTTACACATTGAAACAACATAGGAGCCGCGGTTCTGAATAGCTCTTTAAATTCCTTTTCAAGACGAATTAATTCTTGTTGAAATTGCTCTGATAACATTTAATTGTGATTTTTTTCAAATATTGATTTATATTAAAAATAATTGTATATTTGCAGCATTGTTGAAACGTTATGAGTATTGTTGACGCGAATCTGCGGATCTTGCTTGTAGCGTTTCAATTTTTTCAGGCAAATCCTTTGTAATAGAATAGAGATAAAATTCCCCGGCATTTTTTATTCCCCCCCTTAAATCTTCCCAAATGCAAATAGGAAGTTGTTTAAGTTGTAAATCGCCTAAAAAAATCTATCTTTACACGTTGAAACAACGAATAACATCGCTTTACTGTTATATTCAAGTTGTGAATCGCTTTAAAAAAAATGTATCTTTACACGTTGAAACAACATCAATTGCACTATCTAATGCAACCAACTCGTTGTGAATCGCTTTAAAAAAAATGTATCTTTACACGTTGAAACAACGAAA
>DUOL01000040.1 GCA_012838875.1 Bacteroidales bacterium
AGGGCGGAAGCCGCTGGGGACGCGGCGGCAAAAAAGCGAGCTTGTAAGCTCTTTTTGCCGCCTTGCGTCCCCACGGCTTGTGCCCGCGGACTTGGAACCGGGCGCCGACCCCGAGCGCAGCGAGGGGGCACGCCCAAGAGAAAATTAAAAATAAAAATATCTTATTGGCTGATAATCTGAATAAAAAAAGTCCGGAGATTGAATTTATCTGTTTCAACATTCCGGACTTTTATTAGGTTTTTCACCGTATGGTGAAAGTTGAAGAGAACCTATTTTTTAGCCTTAATTGCGGCTTGGGCGGCAGCAAGACGTGCAACCGGCACACGATAAGGCGAGCAAGATACGTAGGTCATACCTGCATGGTAGAAAAATTCAACCGATGCCGGGTCTCCACCATGTTCTCCGCAAACGCCGACTTTTAATTTCGGGTCTGGGGAGCGTCCGCGTTGAATTCCAATTTCAACCAATTCCCCGACACCTTCTTGGTCTAACGTGTTAAACGGGTCAGCGGGTATAATTTTGTTATCTACATAGTTATGAACAATTGCATTCACGTCATCTCTTGAGAAGCCGAACGTCATTTGGGTTAAGTCGTTTGTTCCGAAAGAGAAGAATTGTGCGACCTTAGCAATTTTGTCGGCAACGAGGGTAGCACGCGGAATTTCAATCATCGTTCCATATAAATAATCTATTTTGAGATTATATTTTGCTTCCACTTCAGCCTGAACTCTATCAGCTATTGCTTTTTGATGTTCAAGTTCTTCAACGTTAATTGTAAGCGGAACCATTACTTCAAGATGCGGGTCGAAACCTTCTTTCATCAATTGAGCCGTAGCTTCGAAGAAGGCGCGGAATTGAACTTCCGTAATCTCGGGATACATAATTCCTACGCGAACGCCACGTAATCCCATCATTGGATTTACTTCGTGTAAGGCGTCAATACGTCTTTTTATCTCTTCAAAACTAACTTTCAATTCTTTTGCCACCTCTTTTTGTTTATCTTCGGTATGAGGAACAAATTCGTGTAATGGCGGGTCCATAAGACGGAATGTCAACGGTTTACCGTTCATTACTTTTAGTGTTCCTTTCACGGCATCAAGAATATAGGGTTCGAGTTCGTTCAAAGCGGCAACGCGTTCATCATTATTGTCAGCGAGAATCACTTTACGTAATTTTGACAACGGAGCTTCGCTATTTTTGCCGTAGAACATGTGTTCGATACGGAACAAGCCGATACCTTCAGCGCCGAAGTTGAGGGCGATTTGAGCATCTTCAGCCGTTTCGGCATTGGTACGAACGCCCATTGTGCGATGGCGTTCTACAACCGACATAAACTCTTGGAAACGTGGGTTTTCCGTAGCATCTATCATATCAATAGCCACATCATAAACCCAACCTCTACTACCGTTCAAGCTGATTGTATCACCTTCTTTATAAGTTTTCCCGTTAATTTTAATTTCCTTTTTATCGAGGTCAATATGGACAGCTTCGCAACCTACGATACAGCATTTTCCCCAACCGCGTGCTACGAGAGCGGCGTGGGAAGTCATACCGCCGCGAGCCGTTAAAATTCCGACTGCTGCACGCATTCCTTCGACATCTTCGGGGTTTGTTTCTTCGCGGACAAGAATCGAATCAACTTTTTTTGCGGCATATTCCATTGCTTTTTCGCTTGTGAGTGCAATCACGCCGACAGCACCGCCGGGTCCTGCAGGAAGTCCTTTGGCAATAACGGTATGTTTTTTCTCACTTTCGCTATCAAGAATAGGGTGTAAAAGTTCATCTAATTGTGTGGGAGTGAGGCGAAGTACAGCTTCTTTATCATCAATCATTTTTTCGTGCATCATATCTAAGGCGATATTTAAAGCGGCAACGCCGGTGCGTTTTCCAACACGACATTGAAGCATGTAGAGTACACCGTCTTGAATCGTAAACTCAATATCGAGCATGTCGCGATAACTTTTTTCAAGTGTATCACGCATAGCAACGAGTTCTTTATAGGTTTTCGGCATCAACTCTTGCATTGAGTGAAGATGTTTGTTCTGTTCGTTTTTTGTATCGTCATTCAACGGGTTTGGCGTACGAATACCGGCAACTACGTCTTCACCTTGTGCATTCACTAACCACTCTCCGTAGAATTGATTTTCTCCGGTAGCGGGATTTCGCGTAAAGGCAACGCCTGTGGCGGAGGTATCACCCATATTTCCAAATACCATCGCTTGAACGTTTACGGCAGTTCCCCAATCGTCCGGAATACCTTCAATTCTACGATAGGAGATAGCTTTTTTACCGTTCCAGCTTTTGAAAACGGCTTTAATACTACCTTCTAATTGAACTTTTGCGTCATCCGGGAACTCATTTCCGAGAACTTCCTTAACTTTATCTTTAAAAACTTTCGATAAAGTCATAAGATCTTCCGTAGTCAGGTCGGTATCGGATTTATATCCTTTATCATGTTTATATTGGTCTAAAATATCGTCTAATGTTTTTCTAATTCCCACTCCGTCTGCCGGTTCAAGACCTTCTGATTTTTCCATAACCACATCGGCATACATCATGATTAAACGGCGATAGGAGTCATAAACAAAACGAGGATTGTTCGTTTTCTTAATTAATCCGGGTATTGTTTTAGAGCTCAATCCGATATTGAGTACTGTATCCATCATACCGGGCATAGAACTACGTGCTCCGGAACGACACGACACTAACAGCGGATTATCGGGGTCATCATATTTTAAGCCCATTGCTTTTTCAACGAACTCCATTCCTTTCCAAACTTCAGGCATCAGAGTAGCAGGCAATACGCAGTTATTAGCGTAGTAAGCCGTGCAACATTCGGTTGTAATTGTCAAGCCCGCCGGTACCGGCAATCCTAAATGACACATTTCGGCAAGGTTCGCTCCTTTACCACCCAACAAATTTTTCATGTCGGCTCTTCCTTCGGCAGTTTTGTTCCCAAAGGTGTAAACATACTTTACATTACTCATTTTTAATAATTTTAGGATTTATAATTAATAATTATTTTTTCATTTTTCCGAATGCAAAAATAACAAAAAAAACAATAACTTTTTTAACATTGAGGCTATTCTTGCATATTAAACTTTTGGCTATTAACTTTTTTTGATGTAATTTTGCCAAAAAATTAAAATCATGAAAAAATTATCTTTATTTCTTTTCGCTTTTTTCTTCGTATTCTCGCTATTTAGTCAAGAATTTGAAGATTATTTTGTAAATAAAACATTAAGGATTAATTATTTACATATTGGTAATTACAATACCAACCATATTCAATTGGACAATTTTTATTACGGCGGAACGTGGAACGGCACGATACACTCGCTTATCGAACCGAATCGTTATGGTGATATGCTTTTTGAAGTGTTTGACGCCGAAAATAAAGAGTTGATTTTTAGTAGAAGTTATTCCTGCTTATATAATGAATATAGCACGACCGAACGAGCAGAGACGGAAACCGGCTCTTTTGAAGAGTGCATACTGATGCCCTACCCAAAAAAGAAAGTAGAGTTCACTTTTACTTCTTATGATAGAAAAAAAGTAGGAACTCTTATCGGAAGCGGCACATTCGACCCGGAAGTCGACAAACCGATACCCTTTACCAAAGAGTATAAAACCATTAATTTACATCTTAGCAAAAACTCTCCTCAGCATGCTTTGGATATATTATTTGTACCAGACGGTTATACCAAAAAAGAGAAAAAGAAATTACGCCAAGACATGAAGCGTTTTAGCGGTTATATTTTGGAATGTTCTCCGTTTAAAGAGGTTAAGGATAATATAAGCATTCGAGCTATTGAAGGATTTTCGGAAGAATCCGGCATTACAGACCCTTTGAAAAATATTTACAAGAAAACATTAATCAATAGCAGTTATAATGTGATAGATGTTGACCGCTATTTGATGTGTTTGAACGTTTGGAAGATGCATGAAATTGCCGATGATGCGCCGTATGATTTGATTGTTATTGTTGCAAATTCGCCAAAATACGGAGGTGGCGGGATTTACAATTTTTACTGTACCGTAAATAACGAAGGTCGTGTATCGGACTATGTAATTGTACACGAGTTGGGGCATTTACTCGGGGGATTAGCCGATGAATATTACACTTCGGAAGTGTCGGTCAGAGATTACTATCCTGTCGGCATCGAACCTATCGAACCGAACCTAACTACTTTAACCGATTTTGAAAGCAAATGGGCAGATATGTTAGACCCGTCAACACCTATTCCGACTCCGGACAATGAAAAATATCAAAATGTATTGGGGGTTTTTGAAGGGGGCGGCTACGTTGCAGAGGGCGTCTATCGTCCTTGGCGAGATTGTACCATGAAAGAGGCAAAGTACAACAATTTTTGCCCCGTCTGTACGAAAGCAATACTTAAAGCGATAGACTATTACACAAAATAGATGAAAAGAGTCATTCTGTCTGTTACTAATGATTTGGTTACGGACCTGCGGTTAGACAAAACCGCTACTTTACTTACCAATGAAGGTTATAGCGTATTGACGGTCGGTCGGTGTTATCGTCATTCTCCCCCACTCTCACCCCGAACATATCAAACTAAAAGGCTTCATCTTTTATTTAAGAAAGGATTTCTTTTTTATGCCGAGTATAATCTTCGCCTCTTCTTTTTTTTATTATTCCAAAAAGTTGATATTTTAACAGCGAATGACCTTGACACCTTGTTGCCCAATTTTTTAGTTAGTAAAATTAGAAGAAAGAAGATTCTTTACGACAGTCACGAATATTTTTGCGGTTTACCCGAACTGACAGGACGTCCCTTTGTTCGTTCCGTATGGCAATCTATTGAAAAGTTCTGTTTTCCGCGTCTCCCCGTAGTTACGACCGTCAGTCAATCTATTGCCACCCTATATGACAAGTTATACCCTAACCGCAAAATGAAAGTGCAAGTTATACGTAACGTTCCTACGAAGAAGGATTTAGCCATTACGGAAACTCGCACCTCCTTAAATCTACCGGTTGATAAAAAAATTGTCATCATGCAAGGTAGTATTAATGTTGATAGAGGAGCGGAAGAGCTTATCCAAGCAATGCTTCATGTCGAAAATGCGGTTCTCTTAATCATTGGAGACGGCGATGTCATTCCGGAATTAAAACAGTTGGTTCGCAGCTTAAAATTAGAGGAAAAGGTGATTTTCATTCCTCGGTTGACGCCTGATAAGTTATTTAATTACACGGTATTGTCCGACATCGGCTGCTCGCTCGAAAAGGACAGTAATTTAAACTATCGTTACTGTTTGCCCAATAAGCTATTCGACTATCTTTTAGCGCAGCTTCCCGTCATCATTTCCGATTTGCCGGAGATGAGAAATATTGTTGAGACCTACGAAGTTGGACTTATTTTAGAAGAATATTCGCCTGTAGCGATAGCGAATGCCATTACAAAATTGATAGAAGATGAGGAGTTGTATCTATTTTACAAGAACAATACGGCAAAAATGACAACTCTATTTAATTGGGAAAAAGAGAGTCAATTGCTTCGTCAACTTTACGCCGATTTATAATTTTAATTTTTAGTGAGACAGGGCACGTGTGTCCTGTCTCACTGCGTGAGGCGCTTAGGTGGAAAGCCCGCAAGGGCGGAAGCCGCTGGGGACGCGGCGGCAAAAAAGCGACTTTAGAAGCTCTTTTTGCCGCCTTGCGTCCCCACGGCTTGTGCCCGCGGACTTGGAA
>DUOL01000041.1 GCA_012838875.1 Bacteroidales bacterium
AAAGGAAGGAGCTTTGAAGAGCAAGGAGAAAAAGAGCGACTTTAGAAGCTCCTTTTTCGACTATGCTATTCATAGCTCCTTCCTGCGGACTTGGAGGCGGAGACCGACCCCGAGCGTAGCGAGGGGGCACGCCCAAAAGAAAATTATGAATTTAAAATTACGAATTATAAATAGAGAATGAATGGAATTTGTAATTTTTGCTGACTGACGCCTTCTAATGCGGGAACCTTTGCAAAATAAAATTATCACGGGCTGAAAATTAAAAATTCGCCTAATCTTCGGATTCGGAAGCCACAACCCTCTTGTATGCCGCTAAGACATTGGCTTTGGAGAGAAAACCGATGTATTTCTTCTCCTTAGTGATAACCGGTAAATTGTAGTTATTGGTCTTTTGGAATTTCTCTACAATCTCTTTCCCTTTATCCGTGTCATAAACGAAAACATCAGGCTGTATCATTAATTCCTCAATTTTAACCTTGTCGTAAAGCTCTTGCTTGAAAAGAATTTCTCGGTGATAATCCATGACTAAGAGCCCGGCAAATTTTTCGTTTTCATCTAAAACCACGAAAAGATTACGTCTACTTTTGGCAATATAGGAGGTGTAATCCCTTAAAGTGCTGTGAATAGGGATTGTAAGTACATCAGTGTCAATTAATTGCATTATATTCAGCTGACGCATCGCAAACTGATCTTTATTGTGCGTACGAAGCTCACCTTTCTCAGCCAATTTCTTAGTGTAAATGGAGTGTTTTTCAAACGGGTGAACGACTAAATAGGAGATGGAGGCGGTAATCATCAACGGAATCAGCAAACTGTAACCGACAGAAACTTCTACAATGAGAAAAATAGCGGTTAACGGGGCGTGCATAACCCCTGCCATGACCCCTGCCATGCCTGCCAAAATGTAGTTAATGTAAGGCAAGTCAAGAAAAAAGTAGTGATTTAATATTTCCGCCAGCAAAAAACCGGTAAATGCTCCGGCAAAAAGTGACGGCGCAAAAGCCCCGCCGATACCGCCGGCGCCGGTGGTTACTGCCGTAGCAACGACTTTTAAGAGGATAACTCCGACAATGAAAAGAATAAAAAGAATGTGGTAATTCCTGAAAAATGGATAAATAGGGGAGTTCTCGAATAAAAGATGTCCCTGCCCGTGCAATAACTGATTCAAATTTTCGTAACCTTCACCGTAAAAAACCGGGAAAAATAGAATTAACACCCCTAAAAGTAGTCCGCCGATGATAATTCTCCACCCCTGTCTTTTAATTTTGGCAAAGAGTTTCTCAATAAACCATAAAGTCCTTAAAAAATAGATAGATACGACACCCGTTAAAAGTCCCAATAATATGTAAAATGGAATGTTTTTTAGCGAAAAAGGCACGGTAAGGCATTCGCCGAACATCACGTTTTCGCCCAAGAAAAGGATGGAGAGTACCGTCCCTGTAGCAGCGGAAATTAGCAGCGGAAGCAGGGCGGCTGTCGTAAGGTCGAGCATGAGCACCTCAATCGCAAAGACGATGCCCGCAATCGGCGATTTGAACACGGCGGCAATAGCTGCCGTGGTCCCACAGGCAAGCAATAGCAAGGTGTTTTTCCGCGACAGATTAAAGGCAGTAGCTAAATTAGAGCCAATCGCCGAACCCGTCAAGACGATAGGTGCCTCCAAGCCCACGGAACCACCAAACCCCACGGTTATCGAACTTGCAATCATGGAAGAGTAGGTGTTGTGACGCCGTAACTTCCCGCCACTTTTACTCATCGCCTTTAAAGCGATAGTAACCCCATGATTAATATCGTCTTTCACAAAAAAACGTATATAAAGTTGCGTGAGGAGAATCCCTATTAAGGGGAAGGCAATATGTAAATAGTTAAACTTTCCCGGCGGGAATAAGTTCGCTAAAAGCGATACGTTGAGGTGGAGTAAGTTTTTAATGATAATCGCTACCGTAGCACCGAAAACACCCGTTAGAAAACTTAATAAAAGAACTGTCGTAGACGTTTTTAAATTTCTCTCAACAAAACTCCTGAATTTTATAAATAAAATTGAAATTTTATTCCGAGTTTTTTGCAAGAAAAGAAATAAAGCGCCTTTTTTTCTCATAAATTGTAGAAGCGTGAAAATGTTGATTTATTCGATACTTACTTCAGCCTCTACTTCAGCGGCTACTTCATCAACTTCTTCTCTCAAGTTTTCAATTATAAACTGTTGACGTTCAGGGGTGTTGTCTCCCATATAGTATTCCAGAACAGGATGTATAGGGGTGTTGCGGTCTAAAACGACAGGTTCTAAACGTATATTTTTTCCGATAAAATTTTTAAACTCGTCAGGTGAAATCTCGCCTAATCCTTTAAAACGGGTAATCTCCGGCTTCCCTCCTAAGGTGCGAATAGCATCTTGACGCTCCTCTTCGGAATAGCAGTAAATTGTTTTTTGCTTATTTCTTACTCTAAATAGGGGAGTTTGAAGGATATAAACATGTCCTGCTTTGACTACATCGGGGAAGAAGAGTAAAAAGAAGGTTAACAGTAATAGACGAATGTGCATTCCGTCAACATCGGCGTCTGTGGCAATAACTATGTTATTATAACGCAAACCGTCAATGCCGTCTTCTAAGTTTAGTGCCGCTTGCAGTAGCGACAACTCTTCGTTGTCCTTTTCATAAATGAAACTTTTACTTTTCCCTTTCAGGGCATTTTTAGGTTTTCCCTTCAAGCTGAAGACGGCTTGTGTTTCCGGGTCGCGGGACATGGTAATAGAACCGGAAGCGGAGTCCCCCTCAGTGATAAAAATAGTGGTTTCAATACCTCTCTTATCGTTGGTATTAAAATGGTATCGACAATCACGGAGTTTGCTGTTATGCAAACTTATCTTTTTTTGAACCTCTTTAGAGACTTTTCTAACATTAGCTATCTCTTTTCTCTCTTTCTCGGATTCAAGAATCTTTTTCAATAAAATATCGGCGACCTCATTATTGATATGCAAATATTTATCAAGAAGTCTTCCCACCACCTCATTAATGTAGTGGCGAATGGTAACTCCTTGGGGCGCCATATATTGAGAACCTAATTTTGTCTTAGTCTGCGATTCAAAAATTGGGGATTTAACTTTGATTGAGATAGCTGCGACTATGGAATTTCTAACGTCATTAGGGTCAAAATCTTTTTTATAAAAATCGCGAACCGTCTTCACGATGGCTTCGCGGAAGGCTTGTTGATGTACGCCTCCTTGCGTTGTATGTTGGCTGTTCACAAATGAGTAATACTCTTCTCCGTAGCGACGGGTCGTATGCACAATAGCACATTCAAAATCGTCTTCTTGAAGGTGAATCGGCGAATAGAGCGCTTCGCCGTTAATATTATTTTGTAATAAATCGAGTAGCCCATTTTTAGAAACGAACTTTTGTCCATTAAAAACGATGGTCAAACCACGATTCAAATAGACATAATTCCACATCATTTTTTCAATGTACTCGGTGTACCAATGAAAATTCTCGAAGATAGAGTTATCGGGTATAAAAGAGACTAACGTGCCGTCAGGGTTAAGACTTTTTTGAATATTGGTCGCATTAGTCTGTTTTCCGCGAGAAAATTCCGCTGTTTTTTGTTTTCCGCCTACCACGCACTCAATTAAGAAGTAGGTTGAGAGTGCATTAACCGCCTTCACGCCAACTCCATTCATTCCGATAGAATTGTCGTAAGCGTCTCCGTCATCAAATTTCCCACCGGTATTTATTTTCGAAACGCAATCAATCATTTTGTTAAGGGGTATTCCTCTACCGTAATCACGAATTGTAACCTTTTGCTCTTTAATCGTAACCTCTATTGTTTTTCCGTAACCCTTCATAAACTCATCAATCGAGTTATCAATCACCTCTTTCAAAAGAACGTAGATGCCGTCGTCATGGGCAGAGCCGTCCCCCAATTTACCGATATACATGCCGGGTCGTGTCCGAATATGCTCGTCCCACTCCAATGTTTTAATACTATTATCTTTATAATCTCCCATAGTTTTTATTTTAGTGAAGCAAAGATACGAAAAATATGAAAATTAACCGCATTAATTCCTTTATTATAAATAATTTATTCGCAAAATAAAGGCATTGGGGCTATACAAATACTCTTTAATTATCATTTGGTTGTACAATTTCAAAGGAAATAGGTAGTGCATCTTCAATCGTGAAGCCCCCGATGCGTGTTCTGCATAACAGAGATAGATGTGCTCCGCTATTTAATCTTTCTCCTAAATCTCTTGCAATAGCACGAATATAAGTCCCTTTTGAACATACGATTTTAAAATCAATCTCAGGAAGCTCAAAGCGAGTAATAGAAAATTCATGTATAACTACCTGTTTCGGTAAAATCTCAACACTGATGTTTTGCCTTGCTAATTCATAAGCTCGTTTCCCCTTTATCTTTATGGCAGAATAGACGGGTGGAATTTGCTCTATTTCACCTAAAAAAGAGGTTGCCGCCTCTTCTGCCATCTCTCGGGTAATATGTTCGTAAGAAAATAATCTGTCAATAGGGTGTTCTAAATCATAACTTGGCGTTGTCGCCCCAAGCCTAAAAGTCCCGATGTACTCTTTTTCCAAATCTTGAATAGCGGCTATTTCTTTTGTGTTTTGCCCAATGCAGACCACCAATAAGCCGGTAGCTAAGGGGTCAAGAGTACCGGCATGCCCCACTTTTATACGCTGACCGGTCAACTCCTTACAACCCGTTTTTAATTGATTTACAATGTCAAATGAGCTACACGCGTAAGGTTTATCTATCAAAAGCGTATCTCCTTTTAAATTTAAAGATGAAAGTGGAAATGTAAAACGGTATTTTGGATAGTTTTTCTTAGAAGAAAATCGCTGTTTCATTTTGCCAATTCTTAGAGAAATGTTTACTTTGATATAAAAAAGTGCTAAACTTACAGTCAAACATCCATTTAGCACTTTTCATTTGTCGAAGTGACCCCTGCAGGATTCAAACCTGCAACCTTTTGATCCGTAGTCAAATACTCTATTCAGTTGAGCTAAGGGGCCTTTTTCATAAAAGTCGTTGCAAAAGTACAAAAAATAATAATAATCTACCTTTACTTTTTTATTTAATTTTAATTTTTATTTGGGCGTGCCCCGTTCGCTGACGCTCACGGGTCGGCGCCCGGTTCCAAGTCCGCGGGCACAAGCCGTGGGGTCGCAAGGCGGCAAAAAGAGCTTCTAAAGTCGCTTTTTTGCCGCTGCGTCCCCAGCGGCTTCCGCCCTTGCGGGCTTTCCACCTAAGCGCCTCACGCAACCCAAGTGGTTCATATAAAGCAACTTAGACGAAGACTTGGAAGCAGAAAGAGGAGAGCTATACGTTTTCAATTTTCTAAAATCGGTGCGTAACTCCATTTCAAATTCGCTTACTTTTTGTCGGACAATAATGTTTAAAAATGATGATTTATTTTGTATCTTTGCCTCGAAAAAAAATGTGAGAAATGTGATTTTTCCCACTTTTAATGTCTTATGAATCAAATGTTTATATTTTATAACTTAAATTTACTAATGCGGAATGTTGATA
>DUOL01000042.1 GCA_012838875.1 Bacteroidales bacterium
AAGAGCAAGGAGAAAAAGAGCGCCTTTAGAAGCTCCTTTTTCGACTATGCTATTCATAGCTCCTTCCTGCGGACTTGGAGGCGGAGACCGACCCCGAGCGAAGCGAGGGGGCACGCCCTAAAAAAAAATATAAAATAGCTTTTCTATCTAAAAATCGTGTACTTTTGCCTTGATAAATAAAAATCATAAAAACAATAAGTAAGATTGCAGAAAAAAGATTTTGTTTTTAATGTCGGATTGCTCATATTCCTCAATTTACTGATAAAACCTTTTTGGATTTTAGGTATTGACGTGGGGGTACAAAATAGTGTAGGAGCTTCACAATATGGGCTCTATTTTGCCGTATTTAACTTTACGTTTCTTTTTAATATGATTTTGGACATGGGGATTACGAATTTTAATAATCGTAATATTGCTCGTCATAATCAGTTATTACAAAAACATCTTTCCGGGATTTTAACGTTAAAGTTATTGCTTGGCTTAATATATATTGTTGTTACTTTGCTTGCAGCACTGTTAATAGGTTATAAAGGCTTACACTTGAAAATTTTGTTTTGGACCGCGCTTAACCAATTTCTAAATACTTTTATACTCTATTTACGCTCCAATATATCGGCGCTACTTTTATTCAAAACTGATAGTTTTTTATCCATTTTGGATAGGTTGCTAATGATTTTCTTTTGCGGTATTCTACTTTGGGGAAACGTAACGACCACGCCTTTTCAAATAGAATGGTTTGTCTATTGCCAAACGGCGGCTTATCTGATATCTGCGATAATTGCTCTATTACTCGTTATAAAAAAAGCGAAACTTCAAAGGCTATACTGGAATTTACCTTTTTTTCGATTAATTTTAAAGAAAAGTTTTCCGTTCGCCATTTTATTTTTGCTAATGTCTTTTTACAATCGTATTGATTCTGTGATGATAGAACGTATATTGCCCTCTAATATAGCTACATTTCAAGCAGGCGTTTATGCCTCCGCTTTTCGATTGTTAGATGCCTTAGTTATGATTTCTTACCTTTTTTCAGTCATACTTCTTCCTTTATTTTCAAAGATGTTGAAGCAGAAAGAAGATTTAACGGGCATTATAAAAACCTCCTTTTCACTCTTATTTTTCTTTTCCGTAACCACTGTTACTTTATTAATATTATATCGAGAACCTATCCTCTCACTTTTATATAAAGAACATATTTTTGAAAGTTCGCAAGTTTTTCGCTTTTTAATCCCTTGTTTAATACCTATTTCGTTTACTTACATTTTTGGAACATTGCTGACGGCAAATGGGAATATGCGATTATTAAATATAACTTCTATTGCAGGAATAGGGGTCAATGTGTTAGTGAATATTTTCTTAATACCTCATTTCCAAGCTGTTGGGGCGGCAATAGCCAGTTTGTCAACACAATCATTAGTTTGTATTTTGCAAATTATCATTGTATTTAAGGAATTGAAATTATCTTTTTCTAAAATTCCTTATATGAATTGTCTATTTTATACTATTATACTTGTCCCGTCAGTTTATATTTTCTCTAAGATTCTTCCTTATAATCCATTGATAATCTTAATTTTATCTTCGTTTTTTGCCCTACTCTTAGCATTTGTTACTCGTTTAATACCGTTAAAATCATTAAAAGAATTGAAACTAAAAATATAGTTTTTTAAGCAAATTTCCATTTTTAAGAGAAAAAAATAATTAAAATGGTAAAAAATATTTTTTATTTCAAAAAATATATTAACTTTGCCAATTAAATAAAAGTGCTGAATATATGACCTATTGTTTATGAAATACAAAAGATTACTTTATACACTTTTAATTCTTATTTTTTCTTTTACGATAGTCGTTCCCTTGGAATCGTGCAAAACTTCTTATCGTAATTATAGGAAAATCAGTAAGAAGAAAAGAATTAAAATTAAAAGACGCTCTTATACGTCGTCTCATCGTAAAAAAATTAAAAAACATCCGGTACCTATTAATACAAAATATATTATTAAAACTCAGAGACGGACTACATACAATTTTTAACTATAAGGTTGTATTTGTTCTCATTTTATTTAATACAATAACTAACTATAGAATCATAAAATGATGCTAAAAATAAAACTTTCACTTTTTTTTCTAGTTTTTATTGTTTTATCTCTCACGGCTCAGCAAGAAGACACATCGTACAAATATAATTTTGGTGGTCCGTATCCCATGGTTGATGATACAACATCAGAAGTGGAGATAGATACTCTTGGTTTTTATTTGGAAGATGAGATAGAATTTAACTTTGATGAGGATATTGATAATAATGCATCTATGATTTTCAACTATTTTGACTGGATGCCCGGTTACGGAACTTATCAAACGTTCGATATTCTTTCTACGCATTATAAGCATACGGTACAAGTTGAATCGGATACGTTAATACTTGGGGAGTACGTGGCACCGGCTAAATTTAAAGTTACTTCAAATTACGGTAGAAGGCGGAGACGCATGCACTACGGAGTTGATTTAGGATATCCTACCGGAACTCCTGTGGTTGCCGCATTTGACGGAATTGTCCGTATTTCTAAGAATAATGTTGGCGGGTACGGGCATCTTATTGTAATTCGACACAATAATAATTTGGAAACTTATTATGCGCATCTTTCGTCAAGATTTGTAAACCCGGGGCAGATGGTGAAAGCCGGAGATACGATTGCTCTTGGTGGAAATACAGGAAGATCTTACGGCAGCCATCTCCATTTTGAAACGCGATATTTAGGTACACCTTTTAATCCTAATAAAATTATAGATTTTAATACTCATGAATTACGGAGTGATACACTTATTGTTAATGGAAAAGGTATTAAAGTGTCGATTCCTGCGGCTACAGCTCAAAAAATTGAAACAGCAGCGGCTACAAACAAAGTTTATCATAAAATTAGAGACGGAGAAACGCTCTCTTCTATAGCCAAAAAATATAGAACAACAGTCTCTGCTTTAAAACGATTGAACGGATTGAAAAGCGATTTTATACGTGCAGGACGAACAATCCGAGTCCGATAATCTTTTCCGGAAGGGTTTCTTAGCTTAGATTAGTTTATTCTTTAAAATTTGTTGTTTTAATTCCTCTTTTTTAATGGGGACGACACCGGCATATTCACAAACAATACCGCCTGCTAAATTTGCTATTGCTGCAATTTGCGAAATGGGAATTTGCTCTATCAAGAGGAGTGTACTAACGGCAATAACTGTGTCGCCCGCTCCGGAAACGTCCGCAATTTGTCGTAAATAGGCGTTGTGGTGATAACTCTTATCTTCTTTTCTGTCGTAAACCGTTACTCCTTTCTCGGACAAGGTTGTCAATAAAAAGTCAAAATTCATTTTTTCGGCAAATTCTTTTATTGCCTCCTGAAGGGCTTGTAAATTAGAAAAATCCGTCTCTTGATTGAATCCTTCTTTTAGCTCTTTTAAGTTAGGTTTAAATAGGGTAACGCCTTGATAGTGATGAAAGTTTTTTCTTTTAGGGTCGACAGTAACAATAATCTTATTTTTTTTAGCTAAATCAATGATTTTTGCTATTAATTCTTTGTTCAGAAGTCCTTTATCATAATCTTCAAAAATGATAGCGTCAACGGAGCGTGTCGTTATTAGCTTTTCAATCTTATTAAATAACTGTTGTTGTTCTTCTATTCCAATTTCTTGCCTATTTTCTTCGTCTACACGCAGTAATTGTGAATGGTTTGCAATCATTCTATATTTCATAGTCGTTGTTCTCTGCGGAGAAGAAAAGATGGCATCGCTTGTTAAGTTATTCTTTTTTAATAGGTCGAAAAAAAGATTTTCATGATTATCCTTTCCGATAATAGAACATAGAATAGGCGTTGCGCCAAGTGATTGCAAATTTAAAGCGACATTGGCAGCTCCGCCGAGCCGATAATCACGACTTTTTATTTCTAACACCGGCACGGGCGATTCGGGAGAAATTCTGTTGACACTTCCCGTCCAGTACGCATCTATCATTACATCTCCAATTACTAGTATTGTATATTTCTTGAAGTTCTCAAATATTTTTTCAATCATGGTTTTAAAATTTTAAACTCTTTATTAATTATCTTTTACATCAACAAGTTGAATTTCATTAACATTTAATCGAACCTGTAGCCATTTGTTTAATTTTTCTTTAACTGGTGCGATAGCTTCCTGTTGCCATACAAGATAAATAGTTGGAAGTTCTTTTTTAGTAACAGAGTCGCCAATATCGTAATAGAATGTGTTAGCAATCGAAAAAGATTTAATTTCAGGATATTGTACCGCCATTTCAAGAGAAATTCTATCATAAATATCTAAGTTATTCCTTAAGACTTTATTCTGTTCTTGCAATACAAAGATTGTTGAATCTTTTTTAGCTATTTGCCGTTCATTCATCGCTAATACATTTTCCAAAAGTTCTGATTCTATGCCGGTAGAAGAAAATGCTCCTGTTTGCTTAATAACCAAATTCGTATTTTTTAATCCAAATTCGTTAAGTTCTTTTTTTAAAAACAGCTGTTCCTTTTCTGTAAGTTCTCGTCCAATTAATGAGAGAGAAATAGTTGGAGTTTTTTTATCAAAATCTTTTGTATAGTTTACTAGTTGAATATCATTGAATAGCTCATTTGTTTGAATAGCATTGATATATTTTATTGTTTGAGTTTCAAAAGAGGCTTTATTAACAACATTATAAGCAATGAAAATGCTCGGTATTAAAACAATAATAGAAAAGATGTAGATGGAGCGTTTTACAAATTTATGTCTCTTTTCATCTACATATTTTTTTTGTGGAAATTTTAGGTAACGCACCATTATAAAGGTTGCAAGTGCGATAAAGAATGAATTAATAAAAAATAGATAAAAAGCCCCGATGAAGAATTGCATTTGTCCTGTTCCGATTCCGTAGCCGGCAGTACAAAGTGGAGGCATAAGTGCGGTAGCAATAGCAACCCCGGAAATGACAGTGAAAGGTTGATCTTTACGCGAAATAGCCACAATCCCTGCAAAACCGCCAAAAAATGCGATAAAAACATCGAAAATAGTTGGCGTTGTTCGAGCTAATAGCTCTGATTGTGCGTCACTCAACGGGGTTAGTAAAAAGTATGACGATGAAGCAAGTAAGCTAATGACAACCATTACTAAAAGATTTTTTAGCGATTTCCTCAACAATTCACTATCGCTAATTCCTATTGCTAAGCCAATGCCGTTAATAGGACCCATAAGAGGTGAAATTAACATAGCTCCAATAATGACAGCCGTAGAGTTAACATTGAGACCTACCGAAGCGACAATAATTGCAAAAGCAAGAATCCATGTATTTACACCACGAAATTCTACCGCCTTTTTGATAGACATTATTGTAGAATCAACGTCCGTATCCTCATTCAGTTTAACTAAATCCACTACGTAAGTATAGATTTTTTTAAAAACTTCTTTGAATGTTATTTTTTCATTTAAAGAGGAACTATCGGTTTCCCCTACATTATTTACCTTTTTTTCTTCTTCCATTTTTTCTTTCATACAATTTTTTTTAAAAATAATTTTATCGCAAGTCGTTTTGTAAAATTTCAACTATTTCAGCAATTTCTACTTTTTGTTTCAACGAAATTTTACCGATATCATTGAGTAAAGGTAAAAAAACAGTTTGGAGCATCGTTTTTTTATCATTTGAGATGTAGGAAGCAATTTCTAAAGATTCAGTTTTTGTAAAAGTCGGAATAGTAAAAAAACGTTTTATAAAATTAGAAATTTCCTCAGCTAATTTAGTAGATACAAGTTTTTTATAATTTGAAAGATAAATTTCAAAAACAGTTCCAATAGCTACAGCGTTTCCATGTGAAATTTCATCTCCTTTCTTTAAGTAAAAACTCTCTATAGCGTGTCCGATTGTGTGTCCAACATTCAATATTTGACGTTCATTTTTATCAAATGGGTCAATTTTGACAACTTCCGCTTTAAAACTTACAGCTTTATCAATCCACGTTTGTTTTATTTCGTCCGCAGATAGAGAAGGAATTTGTTTAATTTCATTCCACAAATCTCTTTTCGTGATGAGTGCATATTTAATCAGTTCGCCGAATCCATTTAATAATTCATTGTGAGTTAATGTTTTAAGAAAATTTTTGTCTATGAAAACCTTTTCGGGGAAATGAAAAGTGCCAATCATATTTTTAATATGATTAAAATTGATTCCATTTTTACCGCCAATTGCGGCATCTATCATTGCCAATAGGGTAGTGGGGATATTTACAACTTTAATTCCTCTTTTATAAATTGAAGCAGCAAAACCGCCTATATCAGAAATAATTCCGCCTCCGAAATTAATACATAAAGCCTCTCTATCAACTTGTGCATCTGACATTTTTTGCCAAATCAGTTCACAAGTAGCCAAATTTTTTATTTTTTCTGAGATTATAATCGGAATAATAATTTTTTTTTCTTTTATAAAATCGAAGTAGTTTGGATAGTAGTTCCAAACCGTTTCATCAGCAATAATCACTATTGATGAGAAATTATGTTGAATGATAAAAGATTGTAAATTATGCTTTATCTCAATCATAGTACTCATATAAAATTCAAAATGCAAATTTACCCAATTATTCTCTAAAAAAATGGGTTCTTTAAAATTAATATTAAGAATTAAGTTGTATTTTTGCAATCCTAACTATTGCCTTGTGGTGTAATGGTAGCACAGCAGATTCTGGTTCTGTTTGTATGGGTTCGAGTCCTATCAGGGCAACTAAAATAAGGGATAACGTACTTTTTCCAAAAAAAGAGCTTTTGCCGGTACGGAATAACCTGCTTTACATCTATTTTTACTATCAATAATTTTTTGAAATTCTGCTATCGTAATTTGTTCTCTACCTACTTCAAGTAGAGTACCTACGATAGCACGAACCATATTACGTAAAAAACGGTCAGCCGTAATTGTAAAAATGAGGAGTTCTCCCTTTTCTTTCCAAAATGCTTCACTCACTTTACAAATATTGTTGTTCGTTTGTGTGTGCAATTTGGAAAAAGAGGTGAAATCGTCAGTTTGTAGTAGAAGTTGTGCGGCTTCGTTCATACGTTCTATATTCAATTTTTGCGGAATAAAATAGCAAAAAGGAAAATTAAAAGCCTCTTTTTGACGGGTTACATAATAACGATAAGTACGTGATAAAGCGTCAAAACGAGCGTGTAAATCGGCATCAACTTGAAAAATATTGTAAATAACAATTTCTTGCGGTAAAATAGAGTTGGATTGATAAATTAAAAGTTGTAGGTCGTTTTCAGTCAGCGTTTCAACGAAATCAAAGTGAGCATAATACTCCTTAGCATGAACGCCCGAGTCGGTTCGTCCACAACCGACTATTTTAATCGTTTCTTTTAGAAGAGTTGATAGTGTTGTTTCCAATACTTCTTGTACACTCTTATGTCGAGGTTGTATTTGCCAGCCATAAAAATGAGTGCCGTTGAAAGCAAGTTTGATAAAATATCTCATATTTAGCTCATCGTTTTTAGTTTTTCAACTACAAACGGTCTGTCTTCTTTATAGGTTACACCAAACCAAGAGGCATTGGTCGTTAAAACATAAATTTTAGCAAGATTATTTTTTATTAAATGATGAATAACAGTAGGAATTTGAAATTCGGCGGTTATATCTTGCTTTGATTTTTTTAAAAAATCGATGAATAATTCTTCTAATTTATCAAAAAAAAGAGGTGTAAATCCCCAAAAATTCATTGAAACAATCTGTTCGGGTAATAAGTGAGTCGTTGTTCCATCAGATTTAATACCTTGAATCGTATTATCAACTCTTCTAATTTTTGTTATCTCTTCTATTGAACGCAAATAGTTGTCGGAATCTACCGAGCAGACGCCGCGAGAAACGCCGCCGTTTTCGGATAACGTGTTCCCCAATTTGTAACCGACCATAGCAAATGTTGGAATACTATCTTGAGGTTGTGAATTAAGGAAATTGCTAATTGTGTAAAAGGCTTCTTTTCCATAGAAGTCGTCTGCGTTAATAACTACAAAGGGTTCATTAATAGCACTTTTTGCCGTTAATATGGCATGTGCCGTGCCGTAGGGTTTCACTCTATCGGCGGGCGTAGAAAAACCGTCAGGAAGAGAGTCAAGTTCTTGAAAAACGTAATCGATTTCAATTTGGTTTTTGTATTGTTCGATAATGATTTCTCGAAAGTCCGTCTCCATATTTTTCCGAATTACGAAGACGATTTTCCCGAAATTGTTGGCAATAGCGTATGAGATGGAATAGTCCATGATTGTTTCACCGTTCGGACCGAGTCGGTCTAACTGTTTCAATCCGCCGTAGCGACTACCCATGCCCGCCGCTAGTATTAAAAGAGTTGGTTTCAAAATATTTTAGTATTTTAATTATTGTTTTACAAAACGTTGCGTTAATATATTCCCTTCTTGTGTAGTAATTTGAAGAATATATATTCCATTGGCAAGATGGGAGATTGGTATCATTGTATTGGCAATTGGCTTTGAGTCAATATATTGTCCTTGAACATTGAAAATTTTAATGGATTCGATATTTAGAATGGTCTCTACAAATAAGAAATTATCAGCAGGATTAGGATAGATTAGTAGTTCAGGTGTGGTGTAGTTATCGGTTGGGATAGATGCTGGGTCTGTCGGATGATACGTATGGTCATTAACGTATGCTCCGGAGATGATATCGCTCATTTTAACGGCTTTTGAGTTATAAATATTCCGTTTATTAACATTGCTATTATATTGACTAACAAAGGCAACAAAACTAAGTTGCTCTAAATCAAAATTAGATGGGATTGTATATGTAAAAGTTTTCGAATAAGTAGTTCCCTCATTCGGTGAAGTAATAACGTTTGATTCTCCCCAAACGTTAGAGATAGCTGCCCGCATAGTATTGTTGTGTATGTAATTCACCCCAAGAGACGAGCCTGCTTGTCCCGGCGTAGTTTTTAGGTTGTCTTCTTTAGCATAGAGAGAAAGGCGTAAATTCGAGCCATTTAGTATATTTACAATTTCGCCTTCCACAGTTATAGTAAGTTGTCGTGTAGAACTGTTGTAACTTGCATTAGTAAAATTGACGGTTACAAATGCGGGAATAGCGGCTATTTGGTCTAATAATTGCGAGCTTCCGCTAAAAGCTGAAAAGGCGGGACCTGGGTCGCCGTCCGGTGCTATATGTTTCCTATCTAACATGATAGCAGGAGTATAAGTGCTTCCTCCGTCATTAAAAAATGCGGTTAGTGAAGTCGAAGCAGGAATAGTTAAACCGTCAGTATAATATCCGGCATGATGAACTAACCATATTATCTTTGGTCTTGAAGCTAACCAATTTTTAATTTGATTTGTCGCAGAGGGACAATTACCGCAGTTCGCGGTAGCAAAATTTTCTAACAAAACACGATGCTCTACGGCATATCTATAAACCGTAAAATCCATACTTTCAGTATTGTTAGAAGTGTTGTCTGCTTCTCCGTTGGGTTGACTTACAGTAACATTTAAGGTATAATATCCTAGCGTATTGGTTGGAAGCGGAACATCGTGTGTGAAATTATGAACTGCTCCCCCTGCAATATTTAAGCCGGAAACCGTATATACCGATGACTCTTCCCCTCCGTCTATATTATAACTAATACTGTATGAGGTGAGTGGTGTTGCACTCAAATTCCGAATTTTGCCCGTAACCATCGCAGTGCCATCTACTAATATTGTGGTAGGTGTTGTTATAGATTCAAGAGCAATCTCATTTTCTCCTATAATCATAATGTCATCAAGCAATAAAGCATATTCGTTGTAAGTGTCGTTATGTACAAAAGCTAAATAGATGGTTTCTCCTTGGTAACTGCTTAAATCAATAGAACGCGAAAGCCATGTGCCACCCTGGGAAAGAGTTTCATCACGTAGGATAGTGGAGAAACTTGTTACACTGTTTGTTGTAGTTGAAATACGAACTTGATAATGTTCTGCAGGATAATTTGCATGATAAGCGGCAATAGCATAACTTAAAGAAATATTTCCGGTAATACCGGTTAAATTAATTGCTTTAGAAATCAGCCAATTGTCGGGGCGAAGCCCAGTGTTATTATAATATGAATAAGATATGGCTGTCCCATTGGAAAATTGCCATTTTTTACCATCTCCGTCTTGGTCTAAATTAGTCCAACCCGTTGGTAATGCATTGTTGCTAAACTCCTCTGAAAAATAGATTTGCGCTTTCGAGCATAAGAGAAAAGCAAATATTAAAACTGCTAAAAATAAAACTTTTTTCATTGACTGTAATTTTTTTGTTAGGTTGCAAAGGTAATTGAAATTATCAAATATATAATAAAAATAAATGAAAAAAATGTATTTTTGCTTATTAAAAATTGGAATTAGAATAAAGTCAAGTTGATTTATCATGAAACGAATTGCAATTATAGGTTACGGACGAATGGGCAAAGAAATTGAAATGCTATTATTGAGCGAGGGACATACTATTTCAGTGATAATTGATAATGAAAATGACTGGAAAGAAAAGAGAGAACAATTTATCAATAGTGATGTAGCCATTGAATTTTCTACTCCCGAAACGACAGTTGAGAATATTAAAAGGTGTTTTCAATGTCATATCCCTGTTGTTTCCGGTACGACAGGCTGGTATCATCGTATTAATGAAGTTTTTAGCGAAGCTGAAAAAAAACAAGGAAATTTAATTTATGGGGCAAATTTTAGCATAGGAGCAAATCTTTTTTTTATGCTAAATGTACAATTGGCTCAATGGATGAATAAATTAGAACAGTATGATGTCGAGGTAGAAGAGATACATCATGTTAAGAAAATTGATGCTCCCAGCGGAACGGCAATAACTACAGCTCAACTTATTATAGAAAATCTGAAACGTAAAAATTCTTGGACTATGAATAACGTACCGGCACAAAATGAAATTAAAGTGATTGCCAAAAGAGAAGGCGATGTTGCTGGTATTCATAAAGTTAGTTATGACTCTCCCGAAGATGTTATTCAGATTATTCACCAAGCTAAAAATCGCAAAGGATTGGCAAAAGGAGCCCTAAAAGCTGCTGTTTGGTTAACGGAAAATCCCGGTGTCTATGAGTTTAAAGATGTTTTTCTTGATATTTTAAAATAAACCCACTCATTCGTAGATTTACTAATACTTTTAAAAAGATTAATACGTTTAAAAGAAGAAAGTTTTCAACATATTACTAAAAGAATTATTCATTTAATACCGAAAATAGAATGGAATTCTCAAAACTTGCAGTTTATATTATATCTATTATCTCTTTAATAGGTTTTCAAGTCGGGTTGTGGGGGATTTTTAAAAAAGCTTCAAAAAATCCTTGGCTTTCACTAATCCCGATTTATAATTTTTGGATTTGGCTCAAAGTTTTATCTAGACCTTGGTGGTGGATGTTACTGATTCTTTTTCCATTTATCTCCATTTTTATGTTTTATATGATGATTTGGAAAACGATTCGACTATTTCGGAAAACAAGTTATATCCCCCTGCTTTTCGGTACCTTTTTCTTTTTTGTTTATATGCCCTATCTGGGCTTTTCTAAAAAAGAACATTATACGAAGTTGGCAGACTTATCTAAATTTAAAAAGAGTAAATCTCGCGAATGGGGTGATGCCATCATTTTTGCTGTGGCGGCCGCCTACATCATTCGTATGTTTTTGATTGAATTTTATCAAATTCCAACCTCTTCGATGGAGAGTTCCCTCATGGTCGGGGACTTCTTAGCAGTGAGTAAAACTAACTACGGAGCGAGAATTCCGATGACCCCCATCGCATTTCCTTTTGTGCATCATACCTTGCCGTTGACTAAAACTACTAAATCATACGTAGAATGGGTGAAACTTCCTTATATGAAGTTTCCTGCCCTGCAGCCGATTCATCGTAACGATATCGTGGTCTTTAACTATCCGGACGGGGATACCGTAGTTTTGGAGCGACAGAATGAGAGTTATTATGCTATAGTCCGTGAATTTGAAACAATGTTTAATCCCAATTCAAGTTTTGAGGAGGCTAAACGTGTTTATTATAAATACGGAGATGCATACCTAAGTAAATATGCGGGTAATTATTATCCGGGAAAAGGGCGCGATGTGGTTTGGAAAGAGTATCACGTGGTGGCACGTCCCGTTGATAAACGAGAAAATTATGTGAAACGTTGTGTCGCCCTGCCCGGTGATACGCTGCAAATTATTGATAAACAATTGTTTATAAATAATGAGCCGGCAAACAACCCTGAAAATATCCAATATTCTTATTTTGTTAGCGACCCATTAGGTAGCGGGATTCCAAAGAAAAAGCGCAAGGAATTGGATATCAACGAGGAAGATATGCAAACTGTTAATGATTTTACAACATTGTACTGCCTAAATGCAGAACAAAAAAGTAAAATTGAAAAAATGAAAAAAGAGATAACACCCATTGTTGATGAAGCAACTAAGTATGATAATGCAATTTTTCCCCACGACCCACGCTATAAATGGAATAAAGATAATTTCGGTCCGTTTGTTATACCTCAAAAAGGTGTTACGGTAACATTAAATGATTCAACGCTCGTTCTTTATGATAAAATAATAAGAAATTACGAGAAGAATAAATTAACCGTTAAAGAGGGAAAAATTTATATAAATGACATAGAAGCAACTACTTATACTTTTAAAATGGATTATTACTTTATGATGGGTGATAATCGTCATAATTCTGCAGATTCACGTTTTTGGGGTGTAGTTCCGGAAGATCATATCGTTGGGAAAACACTCTTTGTTTGGCTCTCCCTAGATAAATTCAAATCTTGGGGTGAAGGAAAAATACGTTGGAATAGAATGTTTAAAAAAATAGAGTAAGTGAGATAAATTTTTTACTATTTTTGCAGTTGAGTAAAATAAAATTAATAAAAAAATAAAGTAATATGAAAAAATTGACTTTAATTTGTTTGATGCTGTCATTGGCAGTTATCACGTTTGCACAGAAAGACTTTGGCGGAGTTATAAAATTGAAAACTTACGCAGAAGGAACAACCGATCCAAACATTCTTTCGCAATCACAAAGTGAATATGAAGAAACGGTTCTCGGAAGTCTTACCAAAATTGTTGCCTCCCAAGGTGGAATAGGGACAATTGTTATACGTGATGGCAATACGGGTATTATGAATGTTATTCTAGACCTTTCGGCAATGGCGTATGGGAAATATTTAGTGAGCGATACGCTTAATCTAAAATTAATTCAATTCGATTATGAATATGATGAAACTGATACACGCGAAATCGCAGGTTATAAATGTAAAAAAGCTGTAGTAACGATTACCGATTTAGAAACGGACGATTCTGAAATCAGAAACTTATATGTTACAGATGATTTAATGAATCCCAAAACGTATAAATCTTATGATTATCCGGGCTTAAAAGGTTATCCTTTATATACGGCTGTTGAAGTTGATAATGCAGGTGAGAAATATACTATTATAGTAGAAGCAAGTGAGATAACTCCTAGTAAAAAGGTTAAACCTATCGACTTTTTACTTCCTGCCGGTTGGGAACCCATTCAAAATGCACCTGAGAGTGTAAAAGCGATGTTTGGATTGGGAGGCGAAGAAGACGAAGAATAATCGGATTTGTTATTTCAAATGCTTAAAAATAAAATTCAAATAATTCTTAAATGGGGCGTTTACTTTGGTATAGCGCTCTGTTTGTTTGATATTGCTAAACTCTTAACCAGAGATATCCAATATCCCTTTGCGCCTATTTTTAGTATTTTATTATTGGCAATCATCATAACGATGCTTTTATTGGGGACCAAACAGTACCGCGAAAACGTTTGCGGTGGCACAATCCTCTATTTTAAAGCTTACGGAGTCGGTACGCTGATTACTCTTATTGCAGTTGTTTTTTATTTTATCTTTTTGATTTTTTATTATCAATACATTGATAAAGAAGGTATTGAAAGAATAAACAAGAAAAATGAAGAGAATTTTTCGGAAAAAATAAAAAATGATACTATTTCAACTTTAGAAATAAGTGAATATTTAGCTTTACTTAATGAAGAAATTGACTCCCATTTTAGAGAAGTTAATGTAGAAAATGTGGATTCTGTAAAATTTCAAGAGTTTTCAGAACAATTACAGATGAAAATTGAGACGGAATTATACGCAGAAAAAAAACAAAAAGATTCTACCAATTTAATGTTTAAAAATTTTGACGATTTTGTCCGAAGTTGCATGAAGAAGATGACAGACGAAACGCTACTATCTGTATCGGATTCTTCCACCGTTTTTAGACAAAAAGTTCTTCTCGTTGTAAATAATGTAGAAGATTCTATGGCAAAATTTAGTACAATCTCTTTAAAAGTAGATAAAGAAAGAGATAAAATACCGCATTACGACAATAAATTTAATGTAATTTTGATAACTGCTTTATTAATTTTAATTTACTCACTTTTTGTCAATATATTTACTGCTCTTTATGTTTATAGGAATAAACCCGCTCGATTAATAGGTCATACCCAACAATAACATACTTATATTATGGACATTTCAGTTGTAATTCCTTTATTAAATGAAGAAGAATCGTTGCCCGAACTGATAGCATGGCTTCATCGGGTAATGAAAGAGAATAATTATTCTTATGAAATTGTATTAGTTGATGACGGTTCAACTGATAATTCATGGAAGGTTATTGAATCTTTGCATGCAGATAATCAAGCCATAAGAGGCATTCGATTTCGAAGAAATTACGGTAAATCGGCGGCGTTGAATGCAGCTTTTGAAATTGTTGAAGGAACGGTAGTTATAACTATGGATGCCGATTTACAAGATAGTCCCGATGAAATTCCCGCTTTATACAAGATGATAGCCGAGGAAGGTTATGATGTCGTTTCAGGTTGGAAAAAAGTAAGATATGATTCTAAAATAGCTAAAAATATTCCTTCTAAGTTTTTTAACTGGACAACACGAAGAATGTCAAAAATTCCATTGCATGATTTCAATTGCGGTTTAAAAGCATACAAAAAAGAGGTAGTTAAAACGATTGAGATTTACGGTGATATGCATCGCTATATACCTGTTATTGCTAAATGGGCAGGATTTCATAAGATTGGTGAAAAAGTGGTACAACATCAAAAAAGAAAGTACGGGACTACCAAATTTGGTTGGAACCGCTTTGTAAATGGTTATTTAGACCTAATTACCATTAATTTCATCTCCCGTTTTGGGAAAAAACCGATGCATTTTTTTGGGCTATTGGGCTCTCTATTCTTCCTTTTAGGGGGGGGGATCGCTCTTGTGTTAATTATTCAAAAATTGGTAGCGATAGCCAATCAGCTTGCCTATCGCCAAGTTACAGACCAACCGCTGTTTTATATTGCTTTATTAGCAATGATACTTGGGTTGCAATTGTTCTTAGCAGGTTTTCTGGGAGAATTAATTTCTCGCTCCTCCAATGATAGAAATAAATATCTGATTTCAAAGAAAATTTAGTCTTATCAATCAACCGTTCACTATTCTCTATTCGAGGAAATGATATTATACTTTCTCTCTTATATTTTTAGTTTTGTAATAATAATTAGAATTAACTTAATTAACTACAACTTTACCTACTAATCTTTCACTTCCCGTATCTATTTGAAGAAAATAGATGCCATTTTTTAGTCCGTGAACATTCACAGCTATCCATTGAGCACCTTCATGAAGCTGACAGGGTTGCTGCAAGATTAACTTTCCTGTAATGTCAGTAAGAATTAAGCGTCCATTTCTATTTTTATTTGATTCAATGTAAACG
>DUOL01000237.1 GCA_012838875.1 Bacteroidales bacterium
CCTCCAAGTCCGCAGGAAGGAGCTATGAATAGCATAGTCGAAAAAGGAGCTTCTAAAGGCGCTCTTTTTCTCCTTGCTCTTCAAAGCTCCTTCCTTTGCGGGCTATACGGCTGCGCCCTCACGCAGCCAAATTGCTCGTACAGAGCCATTTAAGTTTAAAATGAAAAGCGGAAAGTAAAAAAAATAATATGTATAACAAAAAGTGTATAAAACTCAAGGTTTAATATTTCTGCACGAACAGGTTGGCTGCGTGAGGCGCTTAGGTGGAAAGCCCGCAAGGGCGGAAGCCGCTGGGGACGCGGCGGCAAAAAAGCGAGCTTGTAAGCTCTTTTTGCCGCCTTGCGTCCCCACGGCTTGTGCCCGCGGACTTGAAACCGGGCGCCGACCCGTGAGCGACAGCGAACGGGACACGCCCTAATTATAATTAAAAAAAAATATAAACTTTTATCGAGAAATAATGATTTTATTGAAGATGTTGATTAACAATATTTTCGCAAGCATCCTCCAATAAATCTAAAACAAAATTAAAATCTTTTTCATTTCCGTAATACGGGTCAGGGACAAAAGTAAAATCGTGTTTTGTGAAGTAGACATCAATTTTTTGAATCTTTTTAAGAGCCTCCTTATTAGGCGCTTTTCGCTTTAAATCGGCTATATTTTGATTGTCCATGCCAATAATGATATCAAAATATTCAAAGTCTTCTTTTGTAATTTGACGGGCGATACTATCGACTTTATAGCCACGCAACGAGCCATACTTACGCATTCTATCGTCAGGAAGTTCACCACCGTGATAGTTCATTATTCCTGCGGAATCTATTTCAAAAAGATGCTCAAGTTGCCGAGCTTCGACCTTTTTTTTCATTATCGCTTCGGCTGCAGGCGAACGACAAATGTTGCCCAAACAGACAAAGAGGATTTTTTTCATTTTCATAATTTATATTCTAAGAGTTGTGTGATAGTAACTTTTTTTTGTTCTCCCGTTTGCATATTCTTCAGGGTGAAACAATTTTCTTTTATTTCATTTTCACCTGCCATAATAACAAATGGAATCGCTTTATTATTAGCATAATTGAGTTGTTTTCCAATTTTAACGTTGTCGGGATAAAGCTCGCAAGTTATATTTGCATTTCTTAATTGTTGCACCGCTTGTAGCGCATAAAGTTCCTCTTTTTTTCCAAAGTTAATAAAAAGAACTTTAATGGGGGTGGTCAAAGAAGTAGGAAATCCGTCACATTCCAGAAGAATATCATAAATTCTTTCCGCTCCGTAAGAAATTCCAACGCCGGACATATTTTTTAGTCCGAAAATGCTGGTTAAATCATCATAACGCCCTCCTCCGGCTACACTTCCCATCGCTACTTGCTTACACTTAACTTCAAAAATCGCTCCGGTGTAATAATTCAACCCTCTTGCGAGAGTAAACTCAATCTCAACGGGCGTAGAAATCGTTAGTGCATCTACATACGAAAGCATAGAACGAAGTTCATCAATACCTTTTCGTCCAATTTCACTATTTATAAACATTTTTTCGAGAAAATCAAGTTTTTGCTCATTCGTTCCCGAAAAATCGAAAAAGGGCATTAACTTATTGATAGATGAGTCGGTTAGCCCGTTATCTTTAAGTTCATTGAGTACACCTTCTCTTCCTATTTTATCTAATTTGTCAATTGCCGTACAAATCGTCGTTATTTTATCGGGTTCGGAAATAATTTCGGCGATACCGGAAAGGATTTTTCGGTTATTAACTTTTATAACCGTATCAAGTTTGAACGCATTAAACACCTCATCAGTAATTTTGATAAGCTCTGCTTCGTTCAGCATGGAGTTAGAGCCAATAACGTCAATATCACATTGATAAAATTCGCGATATCTCCCTTTTTGCGGGCGATCGGCACGCCAAACAGGTTGCATTTGATAACGTTTGAACGGAAATATCAACTCATTTTGATGTTGCACTATGAACCGTGCAAAAGGAACCGTTAAGTCGTAACGTAGCCCCTTTTCGCATATAAGTGGAGTGAGCTGTTGAGCCGTTTTATTTCCCAAATCGACATTAGCAAGAAAATCGCCGGAATTAAGAATTTTAAAAATCAACCTATCGCCTTCTTCGCCGTATTTTCCCATTAACGTGGACAAATTTTCTATTGACGGTGTTTCAATAGGTAAATAAGCATATTTTTCAAAAATAGACCGTATCGTATTCAATATATAATTTCTACGGACCATTTCGGTCGGAGTAAAGTCACGCGTTCCTTTTGGAATGGAAGGTTTAACATTAGCCATATTCCTACTTTTTTAAGAATGCAAAGATAGGATTTATTTTTTATCTTTCTTTAATCGTTTTTTATGTATCTTTGCAAACTTTTTTAAAAATCTTAAAAATATAAATTATGAAATCAGTATCTATTAGCGGTTCTCTTCGTGAGAACGTAGGGAAAAAAGATGCAAAAGCGCAAAGAAGCAAAGGATTAATTCCTTGTGTTCTTTATGGTGGTGAACAACAGTATCAATTCGTAGTTCCCGAAAAACAGTTCCAAAAATTATTATACACTCCTGAAGTGCGTTATGTAGAATTGGAATTAGAAGGAAAAACACGTAATGCCATTGTTCAAGACACGCAATTCCACCCAATCACAGATAAATTATTACATGTAGATTTCCTAGAAATCATTCCCGGAAAACCGATAACAATCGCTATTCCTGTTATAGTTACAGGAACGTCACCCGGGGTTCTTCGAGGTGGAAAAATGTCAAAAAAGGTTAGAAAGCTGAACGTTAAGGGAGAATTAGAACATATTCCCGAACATATTACGCTTGATGTTTCCGAACTTGACATTAATGATTCTATTAAAGTAGCCGATATTGAAGTTGAAAACCTCACGATAATGGAAAAGAAGAGCAAGGTTTTACTTACTATTTCCTTAACTCGTACCACAGTAACGGAAGAAGAACAAGAACAAGAACAAGTAGAAGAAGCTGGCGAACAACAACAAGAACAAGAATAAGAATAACCGTTCGGTTATATCTTTTTTTGACTTTTTGTTACATCTTAATAAAGACGTGCAGCTACAAATTCTGTCAACCGGCAGAGTGAAGTTACATAGCTTCCGTATTCGTTATCATACCAACCCATTATTTTAGCATGCGTTACCGGAATATTCACTTCCTGTAACATAATATTAGCAGAGGTTAGTATTTCAGTTGGAACGGTTAAAAAGCCTGTTCGAGTGTGCAACTCATTACCTTCGATTACTACGGCAGCGGGGAATCCCAACATATCCATGGAAACATTTTGTTTCTCTGAATAATAGAGGAGTTTTTCGGGGTCATTTTTAGCACTGTTTCTATATAAATTTTGAATGTATTCTGCATTCAAAATAGGCGTTTTGTTCTCATTTAAGCTGGAGGTAAACGTAATATTTAAGGCAATTAAGGAGACGGTTGAAGTTGGGATTCTTATAGAATCAGCCATAAAACCAAAATTAATAACTTGCGGTAAAACTTTCTCAAGGGTTTTAGCCGAGCCGGTTGAAGAGAGAATAATGTTATTTAAAACAGAGCGATTTTTTCGCAAGTCTTTACTTCCTGAACCGGGCACGGAGTCCAGAACACTTTGTGAATTTGTAGCAGCATGCACGGTTGAAAGCGAAGCCGTAAGCACATGTGAAGTTTCTTTATCTTCAAGTAACGGTTTCATCATGTGCGCTAACGCCGTTGTCGTACAGCTGGCTGCTGAAATAATGTGCTGTTGAATGGGTTGGTACTCGTGATGGTTGATACCATAAATCATGGTCGGAAAAAGAGTGTCACTTTCCGGTTGCGGCTGTTTAATTTTAAAAGGGGCGCTAATTATAACTTTCTGAGCACCGGCTACTAAATGTCCTCGTAAGTCCCCATTCCCATCAGGATTAGAAATAGTAGGATCAAGGAATTTCCCTGTACAATCGATAACAATTTGTACATTTTCCTCTTTCCAATTTAAGCGGTACGGATTTCGTTCTTTATTAAGTATTTTTATTGGGAAATTATCAATAAGAAAAAGAAGATTTTCGCGGTCTACAATTTCAATTTTACATTTTTCAAATCCGGTAGAGCCATATAAAAAATGCTCTACCCTGCCGTAGGTGGAATCGCTACAGAGTGTTTGTAAAAGGGCTTCAGCAGATCTCCCGACTTCTCTCCCGACATTAATCACAACACCGTCAAATTTTCTCGTTCGCAGTTGTTCCCAAAGCGTTAATTTTCCAATACGTCCTAAGCCATTAATACCTAATAATTTTTTGTCTTTTTTTTCCATATTATCTTAAAATTAAAAATTAAATTTCTTGAATTTTAATAGGATAGTTTCCTTCGTAAATTATTCCGTTCTTACCATCAATAGCTATAGAGTCATAAAGATTGAAGATATGTCCGTTAATAATGCATTTTTTCTCTTTTTCGTAAACGAGCATTGCATCACAATTTACAACACCTATTTTACCGAGTGTTGCTGCAGTTACGGCAGCGTGAGACGTAGCACCTCCACGAGCAGTTAGCAATCCTTCGCACTCAAAAATTATCTCAATGTCGTCGGGTACGGTGTCAGGTCGAACTAAAATAGCGTTTGTGTCATTCCCTTCTTTTCGCAACTTCCTAACGTCTTCCAAATCAAAAATGATAATACCGTTGAGAACTTTATTTCCGATGCCAATACCGCAGCCCACACGTTTCATATCTTTTTCGGGAGAGGCAAAAACTTCAATAGTGCTCTTATTTACAGCCGCCATATTTCGTGTTTGTAAAATATACAAGTCTTCCGCTTGCGCCGTTTCAAAAGTAAATTCAATTTCTTGGTGTGCAAATCCATGTATATCAATAAGTTCTTGAGATATCTCTTTTAATCTATTATAAATAGCGGGGAATGATGTTTCTAAAGAGAAAGGGGCGTTGTGATAATATTTTAGTCGTTGTTGTTCACCAATCGGCAAGGTATTTACGAGTCCTGCTACAATATCTTCACCTTGGCTTAAAAACGAAAAATCGCCTGTTAAGTTTACTGAATTATTACCGCTATCGCGCATATCTTGCGTAAAGAGCACGCCTGACCCGGATTCTTTGTGCAGATTCCCAAAAATCATTTGTTGAATGATAACAGCAGTTCCCCACTCTTCGGCAATTTGCATGTGTTCACGATAAACACGGGCTCGCGGCGTATCCCAAGAGTTAAAAACGGAAATAATTGCTTTTTTTATTTGCAAAAAAGGATCGGATTCAAACTCTATATTATGGTCAATGAGTAGTTGTTTATAGGCAAAGGCAATTTCGCGCATAACGGCAGGAGAAAAGTCAAGTTTTTGAACAACTTTATATTTCCTCTTATAGTTATTAATAATCTGGTCGAAGGCATTACGTTCTAACCCGTGCGACATACCCCATGTTTGTAATAACCGTCTATAGCAATCCCACGAAGTCCAGCCGAAATTATACTGTTTGCTCAATGCTTCCGTAATTTCATCATTCAGACCCACGTTCAAAAAAGTGTTCATCGCACCGGGCATTGATATGGCAGCGCCCGAACGAACACTTAATAGTAACGGTTTTTGGGGATTACCAAATTCAAGTCCCGACAGAGATTCTAACTCACTAATCTGTTCTCTAATCAATACATCAATCTCTTGATTCAATGTCGGAACTTTAAGAATAGAATTTATACGTCTGAAAATTTCGGTGGTAATAACAAATCCGGGCGGTATAGGATAGTTGTTTAAAAGTAATTTTTTAAGGAAATAGGCTTTGGACCCTAAAAACACTTGATTATCCAGAGACGGAGTCTCCTTATACAACGGACTTATTACCAATTCAGGATTATAAATCATTAAACTCTGAATTTCCGTATCAGAGAGTGTTGTCAGCTGCTTTCTTAAATTATTAAGGATATTGCCTATGAAATTATCCAAAGCCTGTATCAAAAAGGCAGAAGATAGTAATTCCCGATAGAACATTTCCGATTTTTGAATAATAAATTTTTGAGGAATATTCTTAGTTTCCGGTTTTACTTTACGCACATGTTGCGTAATAATAATCGGTAAAAGATGCTCGTATGGGTGGATAAAGTACTTATTTATTATCTCCTTAATACTTTTATCCATAAATTGAAAAATATTGATATACTGTCTGATAGTAAAACTGCCCGAAGTTAAACTATATTGAAACATTTTTAAATTCGAGTCAAAGCCTTGATCATAAATACCGTCTAAACTTAGCCCTTCACGCAAAAGGGAAATAACGGAAAAAATATCTTTAAAAGTTTTGGCAGTAAAATACTCAGTATTAATTTCACCGATAATACGGGCAAGCAAGGTAGAGGCAATGAGCTCGAAACGAAAGGTTAGTCCTAAGGCGTCGAACTTATTTTCGCGGTAATATCCGTACATAGACGGAATACCAAAGGCAATGTGTCTTTTATGAAATACATTTTCCCACCCTTCACTAATGTTCGGGTCAAAGATTATCTCATTGAGTTGCACCATAAAAGCATAAATTTGCTTCAACGCTCCAACATCATCGTGATTGTCAAGCAGTCGTTCAAAATTCTCAATCTCCGGAGTTTTAATAAAGTGATAACGTCTTAAAATCTCTCCAATATTATTGGACTCTAAAACATATTTTTCTTTCAGCAAGCGATAAAGCTCAATAATAAGCAAAACACGTTCTTTATCAAGCGAAGTTTGATGGTCTATGTTATTCGAAAGTTCTTCCAGTTCCTCTTTTTCTTTATGAAGTAAATCATCTAAGGAACAAGACGCGAGAGTACAAAGTTTTTGTAGCACTTCGTGTACCCCTTTTACCCATACACTTTCTACATCAATAGTAGATAAAACATTTTGTGGAAGTATCGGACGGAGTCTATTAATATTCAAATCGTACCAAAAACCGATAATTTGAAGAATAATTTGTATATGTGAGTTATTTCCTTCAGTATGTATCTGTTTACGCAAGAAATGAATTAATTTATCATTTCTATGTGAAAGTTCGTCTATTTTGGTAGAGACATCGCGAAGTTCCCCCTCCGCCCCAATTTCGTTAAAATAGACAGGGAAAATACGGGAAAGTTGCTTAATTTGCTTGTAAAGAGAAGATATATCAGAATTTAAAAGTTGAGTAACATCTTTTTGAAAAAAATCTGTATCAAAGATAAATATTCCTCCGATTCGCAAGTTGATTATCAACGCTGAGAGCAACTTTTGCATCATCTCAGGAGCGGCTTCGAACAACTCCAACCAAACTCTTATATTTTTTATATGACAAGGATCTATTTTTAATTCCCATTCATCCGTTAAATAAGTGATTCCAGGATTTGTAAAGCCAAAATTGATTAACTCGTTTTCAAAATGAAGTATCAATTTTTTATTTCCGGTATTTATAATCTCTTTTCCTAATGAAAGAATGGAATCGAGAATTAAGTTGAGATGACTCTGTTTAAAATCGTTAAAAAGGGTAAACAGCTCCGTGATTGCATAGTCGGCATGTTCATCGACCAATTCGTTGCTAACCCGCCGTATTACGTTGTTTAAATCAATAATAAGATAATCGCGGTGAAATACCACTCCCGGTAAATGCAAAAGGTAGAAGAGATAGGCTATTTGCTCGGTTGTTTTTTCAAATTTATTAATATTATCTCTGAGCAAATCAATAATATACGAAAAAGAAAAACCTAATTGACAAAACTCTTCCCATGTTTTGGCTTTTTCAAAGCGACTTAGATAATCGTCAAAAAAATCGCACCCTACCGACCTTAAAACCTTTCGATAATCTTTGGACATCTTCTCTTTGTTTGCCTCATACCATTTTTCAATTTGCGTAGTCTCTTTCCAGAATAGAATATTTTCTTTGGTTAATTTTTTAATGAAGTCGGTAACAGTATCTTTTAAATCAACATTTTGTGAAGCTGAGGCAAGACTTTTTTGAAAATATCCGATATTACTAATGTAAGCAAGCAGATTATTTTTCAAATTTTTATCTAAGGTTTCAAAAAATTCTAATGATACATTTACATTTTTCTGAAAAATGTCATAATTCATGGAGAAAAAATCCAAGTATTTGTATATTAAATTTTTAGAAAGTTCCAAGGGGAGAGTTTCACCTAAAAGAGTATCAAAAATTTTAATAAAACTTTGAAGTACTTTACCTCTTTCATCAAGCTCCTTATAGATACGAAAATCGCTAATAGCCACGTTGACTAAAAGATTAATCACATCTTTTCGATTGGAGTATGGGTGATGAAATTCATTAAAAAATTCTACGGCACGTTTATGGATTCCCCAATATTTTTCTGAAAGAGAAAGCAACCATTTATGTTCATCGGGAATAGTATACTTAACATTTTTTGTTTCCGAAAGATTAACTTCTAGTGCTTTAGATTTTATAATTTCATTCATAGTCTTGAAATATAGTGAATTAAATCAATGATTCTGGCAGAGTAACCGCATTCATTATCATACCATGCTATAATCTGTACCATATTATCGGGCAATACTTTGGTTGCAAGTGCGTCAAAGATAAGAGAAGACCTATTATTAGTGATGTCGCTACTTACGAGGGGTATTTCCGAATATTCGATAAAATCGGCAAGTTCATTTTCGGCGGCATTGCGAAAAGACGCATTCACAGTTTCAACGTTACACTCTTTTTCTAATCGCGCAACAATTTCCACAAATGAGCAATCTGCGATAGGCACACGAGTGGCAATTCCGTCGAAAATACCTTCCATTTCCGGAAGTACTAACTTTGTCGCTACTACCGCACTACTTGTCGTAGGAATTATATTATTGAGAACCCCGCGAGCACGCCGAAAGTCCGTATGATATCCGTCTTGAATATTTTGATTGTTCGTTGCCGGATGTATCGTATTCATAAACGCTTGTTTAATACCGAACTGCTGATGTAAAATTTTAAGCATTAAGGCAACACAATTTGTCGTACAAGAAGTATTGGAGATGAGTATATCGTCATCAGTTAATGTCGTATGATTAACACCCATAACCACAGACTTATCTATGGAATTATCAGCGGGCGGAGCACTTAATATCACCTTTTTCACTTGATTGACCAGATGGAGTTTTAATAAGGACGCCGTTTTAAACTTTCCACTTGCATCTACTACTATATCAACTTGTTGACGGTGCCAAGGGATATCGCTCGGTATTGGCGCATCCGTAACAAGGATTTTTTTTCCATTTACTATTAAATGAGAAGAGGTATACTCTATATTAGCATCGTATTGCCCATGAATACTATCATACTTTAGTAAATGCGCCATGAGCTCGGGTGACATCTTGTCGTTAAGATGAACGACTTCAATCTCAGGAAAGTTAAGTGCATAACGTAGCACCATTTTGCCAATTCGTCCGATTCCGTTTATTCCAATTTTTATTGACATATACCTAAAAAATAGAAAATTTTAAATAACTTCAAGGTTGTAATAATTTAGAAAATATAGCTCTGCAAAGTTACACTTTTTTTGTATTTTTGCATTAACATTTATTCAAAACTACTTAATTATATGTCAAACTCAAAATTTAAGCGACATACCGTTACTACGGCACTTCCGTATGCCAACGGACCTATTCATATTGGTCATTTAGCAGGCGTTTACGTTCCTGCTGACATTTATGTTCGTTATCTACGTGCAAATCGAAAAGAGGTTCTTTTTATTTGCGGGTCAGACGAACACGGCGTCCCTATCACTATTTCTGCAAAAAATGAAAATATAACCCCGCAAGCCGTTGTAGATAGATACCATGAAATGATTAAAAAATCTTTTAAAGATTTTGGAATCTCATTTGACATATACTCCAGAACGTCAAACCCGTTACATCACGAAACGGCAAGTGATTTTTTTACAAAACTTTATAAAGAGGGTAAATTAATAGAAAAAACGAGTTTACAATACTACGATGAAGAGGCGAAACAGTTTTTAGCCGATAGATATCTTATTGGAACATGCCCTCACTGCAACAATGAAAAGGCATACGGCGACCAGTGCGAAGCATGCGGAACAAGTCTTAATGCTACCGATTTAATTAATCCGATTTCTACTTTAAGCGGAAAAATTCCCGTACAAAAAGAGACAAAACATTGGTATTTACCACTTCAAGAGTACGAAAATTGGCTTCGAGAGTGGATATTGGAAGGACATAAAGAAGATTGGAAAAGTAACGTATATGGACAGTGTAAATCATGGATTGACCAAGGTTTGCAACCGCGAGCAATAACAAGAGATTTGAATTGGGGTGTAAAAGTGCCGCTGAAAGAAGCTGAAGGAAAAGTACTTTACGTTTGGTTTGATGCACCTATCGGTTATATTTCAGCCACTAAAGAATGGGCGAAAGAACATGGCGAAGAGTGGGAAAAATGGTGGAAAGACGATGAATCACGATTAATTCACTTTATTGGAAAAGATAATATCGTTTTCCATTGTATTATTTTCCCTATAATGCTAAAAGCTGAAGGAAGCTATATTTTACCCGATAATGTACCGGCTAACGAGTTTCTAAATTTAGAAAGCGACAAAATTTCGACTTCACGAAATTGGGCGGTTTGGCTACACGAATATTTAGAAACGTTTAAAGACATGCAAGATGTTTTGCGTTATACTCTTACGTCTATCACGCCCGAAACAAAAGATGCCGATTTCACTTGGTTAGATTTTCAATCTAAAAATAATAATGAACTTTTAGCTATCTTTGGCAACTTTGTGAATAGAACAGTCGTTTTAACACATAAATTTTACAATGGAAAAGTGCCCGAAGCAACCAATTTCTCCGATAGTGAAAAAGAAATCATTGCTAAAATTGGCACTTTCCCAACTTTAATCGGAACCGCAATTGAAAAATTCAAATTTAGAGAAGCATTAGCCGAATTGATGAACTTGGCACGTATCGGAAATAAATATTTGACCGATACCGAACCTTGGCAAAAACAGAAAGAAAACCCCGAAGAGGTAAAACGTATTCTTTTCATATCCTTACAAATTTGTGCTTCGCTGTCAATTTTATGTAAGCCGTTTTTGCCTTTTACATCTAAAAAGCTACAACAAATGCTCAATATTCAAATTGATGATTGGCAAAAAGGAGGAGAAATAACACTGCTACCTGCCCAGCACCAAATTAATAAACCTATTTATCTTTTTGAAAAAATTGATGATAAAATTATAGAAGAGCAAATTCAAAAATTAAATGATACGAAGCAGCATAATTTGCCGAAAAATTTAATAGTACCTGAAGGAAAAGAAGATATCTCTTTTGACGAATTTCAAAAAGTAGATTTAAGAATTGCTACGATTCTGGCTGCCGAAGCCATTCCCAAAACTAAAAAATTGTTGAAACTTAAAGTGGATACGGGAATTGATGTACGTGAAGTTGTTTCCGGCATTGCTGAGTATTATAAACCGGAAACGCTAATTGGAAAACAAATTCTCATGTTGGCTAATTTGACGCCGAAAAATATAAAAGGAGTCGATTCACACGGGATGATACTAATGGCAGAGAATGAAAAAGGTGAGTTAATGCTCGTACAACCCTCTCAACTTACAATCCCCGGAAGTACGGTAAAATAGTAAATAATTGATTATTAAAATAATATAAGAAATCCCGCAATGAAAAAATTATTTTTATTATGCTCTATTTTTTTACTGTTTAATTTATCTTTTGCAACAAAAATAACTGAAAAAGAAGCATATACAGTAGCCTTAACTTTTATAAATAGTAAAATAGAAACAAGTCCAACGTTACAGTTAGCTGAAGTTAGAACGAGTGGTAATGATATTATCTTTTATCGTTTTCAAATTGAGAAAAAAGGGTTTATTATCGTTTCCGGGTCTAACAAAACCTCTCCTATCTTGGCTTATTCATTGGAATATAATTTCAATGAAAATCCGGCGCTAAATTATTTATTCGACCGCTTTGAAAAAGAAATTGTTGCCATTGAAAAAGGGAACATACCTGCTCCGTCTTGGATAGCAAACCAATGGGAAAGTCTTCTTACCAATTCTTTTACTCGACCCTCAAATGAATTTATAAAACCTTTATTAACAACTACTTGGAATCAAAATCGTTTTTATAATACTTATTGTCCTTGGGACGTTTATGCAGGACCTTATTATGATTATCGCGTACCGAACGGCTGTGTAGCACTGTCAATGGCGATGATTATGAACTATTATCAATATCCGATAAGCGGGACGGGAGGCGTTTCCTATACTCCGCCCGGCTATCCCCGACAAACCGTTCAGTTTGGGCAGTTCACGTATAACTACGACGCAATGTATGATGAGCCTTATGATTACGCTAATGAAATTTCCAAATTGGCTTATCATTGCGGCGTTGCCGTGAAGATGCATTATGATCATACAGGTTCGGGAGCTACCGAAGTGGAAGCACGTCAACAATTTATTAATATCTTTAAATATTATGCAGGTGCCTCTTTACAAGGTCCGGGTATGTATGATAATTGGGGCGCAGAACTTAAAGGACAGCTTGACAAACGTTATCCTCTCTTTTATACCGCAGCTACCTCAACCTCCGGACATGCTTTTGTGATTGACGGTTACGACGAAGATACACTTTTTCACGTTAATTGGGGCTGGGGCGGTGATGCTAACGGTTACTTCCATATTACAAATTTAGACCCTTTCGGAACCGGCGACGGTTTTAACAACTATGAAAATGCTATTTTTAATCTCTATCCGAGGGAAAATTTCCCTGCTCACTGCTCAGGACATAAAAGAATGACCGCTTCTTTCGGCACTATTACTAACGGCTCTGCGAATCAATTCTATGCAGCAAACTCCGACTGCTCGTGGATGGTTGCTGTAAAAGATGCCACAGACTATATTTTTGAATTTTCAAGATTAGATACAGAGGAAAATGAAGATTTTATTACGATTTATAACGGACCAACAATAAGTTCCGGTATTGCGCGAAGATTTTCCGGAAATGTAATTCCTGAAGCGATTAGCGTAAGCGATGTGGATAGTGTTTTGGTTACTTTCACCTCCAATGCCACCACTGAAAAACGAGGTTTTGTTCTTCGTTATCGTACCGTACTAAACAGCCCATGCTGTAGCGGAACCGTCACAAAGACTTCACCTGAAGGAACTATTAGTGATAATAGCGGAGACGAAGAATACTCAAACGAAGCAACTTGTACATGGTTAATTCAACCCAATTATGCAGGAAGCATCTCCTGCACGTTTTTAGATTTCGACCTGAAATCAGGAGACTTTGTGGATATTTATAACAACACTTATAACCCTGCTATATTGGTTGATAGATTTGATAGACTAAATGTACCGCAAGGATGGAAAACATATAACTTTTCTAAAATGAAAGTCGTATTTGTCGGCGATAATTGGCAAAACGGAAACGGATTTACATTAAAATGGTCTGCTGAACTCGTTGGTATCAATGACATATGCAATATTAAAGAATTTAATGTTTATCCCAATCCCGCTACGGAGTTTATTTGGGTTGAGTTTACAGCCGACCAATTTACTCCCGTTACTTGCTCAATATCCGATTGTACAGGTAAAATATTGTTGTCTAAAACATTATTACCCAAAGAGAAAAACAAAGAAAAAATTGAACTTCCGAAATTAGCTAAAGGTATCTATTTTATTAAATTACAAAATGTTTCAGGTAACATAATTAGAAAACTAATTTTAAATTAACAACATCTATGACAATTTGATTGTCATAGTATAATGAACAATAGCTTAAATAAAATGATATTAAAATTTATTTTTAATTTTACCCTTTTATTTAAAAGAGGATTACTCTTATTGTTCATTTTTTTATTTTTTAATTCAACTTTATTAGCTCATCATCGCGACACTTTTACTGTCCACCAGCTTGAGTTCGTTGAAAATAAAACACAGTGGGAGGAGCAAATTCTTTACAAAGCTTCATTGCAAGGATGTGTTTTTTTTGCCGAAAAAGAGAGGATTACTTATGTTTTTCTTAACTCAAAGCAACTTGCCGATTTCAATAAAGCAAAACGCGACCCATCCGCTATTCATTCGGGATTTATAGATGCTACTGCCTACCAAGTTAATTTTGTGAATGCGAATAAAAATGTTGAAGTTAGCGGAGAAAATCAATGTTCATCGTATAATAACTATTATTTAGGAAATAATCCGGAAAAATGGTCGTCCAAAGTTAGGAAATTTCATAAAATCCGCTATCGTGAACTGTATGATGGTATCGACTTATTTTTTTTACAAAAAGATTTTAATTTTAAATATGAATTTGTAGTTAAGCCGGGAGCCAATCCGCAAGATATTCAGTTAGAATATGAAGGAATGAAAGGATTAATCCTTTCCAAAGGGAATTTAGTAGTCAGCACAACGAATGGTCAAATTATTGAATTAAAACCATTCGCATATCAATTAACTGCTAATGGGGACACTATTACAGTAGATTGCAATTATAAAATAAAAAAGCAAAAAACCGTAGTTTTTTCGATAGAGAATTATAACACTTCGTTACCTCTTATTATTGACCCTGTACTTATTTTTTCAACTTATTCCGGCTCAACAGCTGATAATTGGGGATATTCGGCAACTTATGACAGATACGGAAATGCTTATTCCGGCGGAAACGTATTCAATATCGGTTATCCTACGACCTTGGGAGCATATCAAATCAATTACGGCGGCGGAAGCTGTGATATTGCTATTTCAAAATTTGATGCGTTAGGTAGCTTTTTACATTTCTCAACCTATCTTGGCGGTAGCGGAACAGATATCCCACACAGTCTTATTGTAAATAGTAATGATGAACTAGTGGTACTGGGAACTACCAGTTCATCTGATTATCCGGTTACACCGGACGCATATTCTACAACTTTCCAAGGCGGCAGCTACTATCTGTTAACTTCTGTTTTGCGTTATAACGACGGCTCTGATATCGTTTTAACAAAATTTAATAGTTCCGGAACAGCACTTTTAGGCTCAACCTATATCGGAGGCTCCGGCAATGACGGACTTAATACGGTTGCAGGACTTAAAAAAAACTATGCCGATGAGGTACGCGGTGAAGTCAATGTTGACGAACAAAATAATATTTATATCGTAAGTTCTACCCAATCTACTGATTTTCCCGTTACTGCCGGTGTTTTGCAACCGCAACATAATGGAGGAGTACAAGACGCTTGTATCATAAAAATGAATCACAATTTGACTAATATGATATGGAGCTCCTATTTGGGAGGCTCAGGGGACGACGCAGCGTATAGTATGGTATTAGCTTCCGATAAATCTATCTATTTGTGCGGAGGAACGAACTCCTTCGACTTTCCAATGACTGCCAACGCTGTCCAACCTTCTTTTGCAGGCGGAGTGGCAGACGGCTATGTCGCTCATATTAGTCCAAATGGTAATCAGTTGCTACACAGCACTTTCATGGGACGTAGTGGCTACGACCAAAGTTATTTGATTAAAAATGATAGAAATAATTATCCCCATATTTTCGGTCAAACAGACGCTACGGGGGTAACTTGGATACAAAATGTGTTGTGGTTTGTACCCAGTGGCGGACAGTTTCTTACGAAATTATCACCATCTCTAGATACCATTGTCTGGTCAACCGCCTTTGGACGAGGATTAGGAGGAATTGACATTTCACCTACGGCTTTATTAGTCGATTTATGCAATAATATCTATATGTCCGGCTGGGGAAGCCCGGTGTTGAATGCCGGACAAGGCGGAACTGCCGGTTTACCGATTACTGCAGACGCCTTTCAAGTAACAACGGACAATAATGACTACTACTTTATCTGTATTACAGACGATGTTTCTTCGTTGGTTTATGCGACCTACTTTGGCAGTCCGAACGCGTTAGAGCATGTAGACGGAGGAACAAGCCGTTTCGATAATAAAGGAAGAATTTATCAAGCTGTTTGTGCCGGCTGCGGCGGTTTGAGCGACTTTCCTACAACGCCCGGAGCATGGTCGGAAATTAATGGCAGTAGAAACTGTAATATTGGTATTATTAAGTTCGATTTTGACTTACCTGCTATTGTTGCCGATTTTTATATCCCCCCTACTGTCTGTGCCCCTATTTCTCTCACTTTTAATAATATGTCCCAAAGCATTAGTCCAAATACACAATATTTTTGGGATTTCGGAGACGGTAGCACCTCCACAGAGTACGCTCCCACACATGCATACACACAATCGGGAATTTATCAAATTCGACTTATTGTACAAGACCTCGGGAGTTGCAATTTTACCGATACAATGACCCGACAACTTGTCGTGTTAGCTAACACTAATCGCATTTTAGACCCCGTAGGTATCTGCGCCGGAGATTTTGTCCAAATTGGAATTCCCCCCTCCGGCAGCGACGAAACATGCCAATGGACCCCGACAACCAATCTCGATAACCCTACAATCTCAAATCCGATTGCCTCGCCTACAACAACAACACAATATACACTTTACGTTTCCAACGGCGTCTGTACCGATACATTAAGACAAAATGTTATTGTCGATAATTTGCAAATAGACGCAGGAAATAATGATACCATTTGTACAGGAGATACCGCCTATTTAGTTCCTTCCATTGTCGGTAATGCCACACAGTTCTATTGGTCGCGGTCACCAAATTTTACAAATATTATCAATAGTAATACTTCACAAGCCACATTGACTGTATCCCCTTATCGCACAACTACTTATTATCTTAAAGCCGTTAGTCAATATTGCGAAATCATGGATAGTGTTAAAGTTGTTGTTATTCCCTTTTATGTTACTTCGCCTCCCTTTTACACTATTTGTTACGAAGATTCAACACAAATTTCCGTACGAGTTTCTCCGCAAGGAACCTATCTATACGATTGGCAACCCACACAAACCATTATCGATAGTTCCAACGTAGCCATGCCTTGGGTTAATCCTATGGTTAACACGATTTATACGGCAACGGTAACTAATGAGTACGGTTGTGTGGCAACGGCAACCGTAACAGTCAATATCAAAAAATTAGAAGCTGATATTGTAACTACGCCCGTTTCTTGTTATCAAGAAAGTGACGGAACCGCAACTATTACGCCGACTGAAGGATTAGCACCCTATTTTTATCAATGGTCCAACGGAGCAACGACACCAAATCTTATAAATCTACCGGCGGGAGAATATATCGTCCTGATTACCGACTCGCTTGGCTGTAAAACGATTGATACGATTATTATTTCCGAACCTTCACCTATTACGGTCTCGCTCGTTACAGTTACACCGGTCGTTTGCGACCAAATTTGTAATGGCAGCATGACCATTACAGCCTCCGGAGGAACGGGAAATTTAACTTTTCACTGGTTACACGATAGCATCGGACCTGTTTTAACAGACTTATGCGCAGGCATTTATACGGTTAAGGTTACCGATGAAAATCAATGTACGGTCGTTGCCTCTTTTCCACTTCCCGATACTTCGTCAAATAGTATAGCCGTGATTACTACCCCGCCCTTATGTTACGGGGATTGTAACGGTAGGCTTGCCTTAGATTTGGATTTTAATATGCCTTATTCCGTTTTATGGGATAACGGTCTCACCGATACGTTGTTAGATAGTCTTTGTGCGGGCAACTATCACGCCTTTATCTCGGAAACGTCAGGCTGCACTTACGATATTTACAGTTATATACCCGAAGTTCCACCGTTGGAGTTTGCCAATATTTTCACTCATTCGCCCTCTTGTTACGGCGATGCCAATGGTATTATCACACTACAAATTCGTGGGGGCACTCCGCCCTATCGTTACTTCATTGATAATAACTCGGCACAAGCAATTATCAATAATTTAGCCTCCGGGACCTACCATTTAACCGTTATGGACGCAAATAATTGTCGAATCGACTCTATTTTCTGGCTTTCGGAGCCGAATCCCATTCTTGTAACCGAACGCCACAACCAGCCTCCGTGTCCGCAGGTTTGCAATGCCACACTATCGTTAACAGTGGAAGGAGGTACTCCGCCCTACCGTTATAATTGGAGTAACGGTAATAATTTGCCGTATGGGGAAAGTTTGTGCGTAGGGACTTACACTATTACAACCAAAGATGCTAACAACTGCGTATCTACGATTACGGTTACGATACAAGATTCGTCACTATTTCCTGTCGATATTCACGCATGGAGCGATGTTGACACGCTATACAAAGGAGCTACGACCAACATTCACGCTACCGAATTGGAAAATTTCTCTTACCAATGGACACCTCCCACAGGAGTTGCTTCTCCCACCTCTCCCAATAGCGCCGTTACGCCTCCCTATACAATCTCTTATGTCATTGTCGTTCGAGACCGATACGGGTGCGAAAAGAGCGACACAGTTACTATTTTTGTCAAAGATGTTATCTGTGATGAGCCTTACATTTTTGTTCCCTCCGCATTCTCGCCCAATTACGATGGGATTAATGATATTTTATATGTTCGTGGAGAGACTATCGAAAAATTCGTTTTGCGTGTTTACGACCGCTGGGGAGCGTTGATTTTTGAAACAAAAGACCAAAACAAAGGCTGGGATGGCACTTACAAGAATAAAGAGTGTCCGGCGGGGGTATATGACTACTATCTGGAAGTGTGGTGTCTCGGCGAAAAACAATACTTCAAAAAAGGAAATGTAACGCTCCTGAGATAGTTGTTTTTCACATATCAGCATTCAAATAATAAAGTTATTGATTTTATTTTTTATTAGGACGTGCCCCCTCGCTACGCTCGGGGTCGGCGCCCGGTTACAAGTCCGCGGGCACAAGCCGTGGGGGCGCAAGGCGGCAAAAAGAGCTTACAAGCTCGCTTTTTTGCCGCCGCGTCCCCAGCGGCTTCCGCCCTTGCGGGCTTTCCACCTAAGCGCCTCACGCAAGAGACTTGTTCGTATAATATTTTCAATTACGCCCAACAATAATTTTGTCTTATAATTTTCGAATATCAAGGATTTTAGACTTGGCATGCAGACTATGAAAATTAATAAACACAGATATTCCCTTATTTGACATAACATTCAGGTTACCAAAAGAATTTTCCCCTATACACATATTATAGATAACTATTTCCAAATTCTTAAGCGCTTTTCAATTTCTTCAACTAATTTTTTATTATTCCTAAAAAGATAATTAGAAGCGACAAGTTGCTCTAATTTCATCTTAGCAGCTTGGGGAGTTAGCGCTGCTGTTTCGACAAATTTATCAAAAATCCAAATCATTCCGTGATATTCAATCCCATTATTTTTGGCACAATTTCTAAGAGTCTTATCACTACTCAACACACAAGCATTGATTTTATTAGCGACATGTAAGACTGATTTATCAGCTTCGGATAAAGATTTAGGATACTTCTTGTTGAAAATTTGAATAAAATCTTTTTCTTGCAGATTATGGACCTTTAATTTAGCAACAGATCTATAAACTTGAAGAACTTCTTGCTGTTCTGGATACAACTCAAATAAGACCGCAGAAGTAGTATGTATTTCTAACTCAAGATTGAAAAAAGATTCTAGCAATCTTAAATCATACAAATCTATAAAGATATTAGCATCAGTAACAGCAACTTTTAGTTTCACTCTTAGTATTAAATAGTTATGAACTTAAAAAATCATTTGACACTCGCTTCTGAAATCTGCTAAAGTCCTGTTGCTCAAAGACGCTGCTTTCGACATTGAAATTTGCTCTTCAACTAAAGCACGAAATAAAAGTTGCTCAAAACGATTACTCTCCTCTATACCATTATACTCAAAAGGTTCATCTATTTTCCAATTCATCTGTTTAATGATAAAAAAGAATTGTTTAGCGTAGTGTTTGTCGATAATACCACAGTCTTTGGCTCTCATAACGACTGCTTGCATAGAGATTCCATATTGTTTTTTAATATTACCCAGTTCATTAATTGAAAGTTTATTTCTCCTATCGCCCAACTCTGCCTTTATCGTTTTTTCCGGCAATAACATTGCCCCCGCAAACTGATAACATAAAGTCTCTTTTTCTTTTTGACTCACATCCCCAAAATTTAAAAGCAAGTGAGCTAATTCATGTAAAAGTGTAAATCTAACTCTATCAGGCTTATTGGTCTTCTTAATATTATAAACAATCACAGGAATATTACTGTTAACAAACGTTTGTAAGCCGTCAAAATCCTCATCCACATCCAACTTCACAACCTTAATATTTTTATCTTCCAAAAGTTCAACCACATTAAAAATTGCTCCACCGCCCAAATTCCAACATTCTCTCAAACGGTTCGCCGCTTCGTTAACTTGTTCGTAAGAGGTAATAACAGCAATATTTTTAAGCGGATTTTCGAACTCAATCCTCAATCCTAAAATTTCTTCCAACTCTAAATAACGCGACAAATACTCTTTGGTCTTCTCCTTTATCATTAAAGCCTCTTTTTTTGGCATTTTGCTCAATTTACGATATTCTATTTCACCCAATTCCACATTAGTAGTTCTAAAAAAGAAATCCGGAGTTACATTTAATGCTTTACTTAATAAATTTATTTTATCATTGTCGGGTAGCACCTCGCCTTTCTCGTACCGATGCAACGCTTGACGAGAAAATTTATGTCCCAAAGCATCAGCTAAATCCTGTAATGAAAACCCTTTCATTAAACGGGCTGATTTAAACCGTTCTGCAAATATCTTTCTCATTTTTATCAATTTTAATTTTATGACAAAGATAATACTTTTAGTTGACAAATAGACGATAATTATAATATTTTTTTATATGAGTTGTAACTATAGATATTATAATATGTTAATAAAGCATTTATATAAAAGAGATTAAAAAACTTTCACTAAAAATAAATGATTGACAAATTTACATTCTTTTCATAGCTATTACATTACTTAAAAGGGAGGGAATATTGGACAGCAGTGTAAAATAATTTCACCTTTCCGCTTGGTTCGGCGTGAGGGCGCAGCCGGATAGCCCGCAAAGGAAGGAGCTTTGAAGAGCAAGGAGAAAAAGAGCGACTTTAGAAGCTCCTTTTTCGACTATGCTATTCATAGCTCCTTCCTGCGGACTTGGAGGCGGAGACCGACCCCGAGCGTAGCGAGGGAACACGCCCTAATTAATATTAAAATAGAAATAAAAAAAAGAGCCTCACAAATATTATTAAATTTATGAGACTCTGCGGAAAGAATTTTACGAGTTTATTATTTAATCTTTATCTCTCTGAGTGGCTTTGGTTTAGACTCTTCTCTCTTCGGAATAATAACTTTTAAAATTCCCTGCTCATAATTAGCTTCGATTTTTTCTTTGTTGGCACTTTCGGGAATCGTAAAAGACCTGCAGAATGAGAGATAGCTGTACTCTTTGCGAGTAAATTGCTTTCCTTCAGTATGTTCCGTTTCTTCTTGCTTGTCAGAAGATATCGTCAGCACATTGTTGTTCAATTCGATTTTGAAATCTTTCTTTTCAAAACCCGGGGCTGCAACTTCTAACTCAAAATTGTCTTCGCTCTCAAGAATATTCACCGAGGGAATCGTTGTGTTTGTAGACGAGAAAGTACGAGAGTTAAAATCTAACCAATCACGCCCAAAAAAATCGTTAAATAATGCCGGAAACATAAAGTTTTCGTTCTTTTTCATAATTGACATAATGACCTCCTTTTAAAATTGTTTATTTTTATTTTATATTATCTATCTATTATTAACTCATGCAAAACAAATGCCATAAAAATATTTCTTAAACGATATTTGTTAAAAACCTGATTAACAAACAGATAATAAAATGAAAGAAAAGATAACCTGTCAATATGACGGCTTACGGATTGTGTTATATGACAAAATGTCAGTATTATTAATTGGGAAGGTTTGTATGTTTCAGTTCGATATGAATTCGGTTTGAATATTTTTCTTTAAGATATTTTTGCAACTGTTCCGCAAAATATACGGAGCGATGTTGCCCGCCCGTGCAACCGAAATTGACCATTAAGTTGGTAAACTTCCGTTCTAAGTAGTTGTTTACAGAACTTTCAACTAATGCAAAGGTACGCTCTTTAAACTGTGCAACTTCACTATATTTTTCTAAATAAGCAATGACGGAAATATCTTTTCCCGTTGCGTTGGCATACAGTTTCTCACGTCCCGGATTAGGCAACGCACGACAATCAAAGACAAAACCTCCGCCATTAGCCGAAAAATCTTGTGGAATCCCTTTTTTGTACGAAAAACTTGTAATGGTTACCGTCAGGATATCGCGTTTGGATAATGAAGGGAAAATAGGCGATTGAATCAGTGCTACAAGTAACTCACGTAGTAACGGAATATCCGGCAAATTTTTGGAATTTTCCAATAAAAAAGATAGATTTTTTAATGCGTACGGAATACTCAAAAGGAAATGACTCTTTCTTTCAAAATAACCACGATAGCCATAAGCTC
>DUOL01000043.1 GCA_012838875.1 Bacteroidales bacterium
AAAAGCGAGCTTGTAAGCTCTTTTTGCCGCCTTGCGTCCCCACGGCTTGTGCCCGCGGACTTGGAACCGGGCGCCGACCCGTGAGCGCCAGCGAACGGGGCACGCCCTAATTAAAAACATAATTATTATTACCCTTATAAAAGATAGAAATTTGGAAAATATTCTCTTTAATTATTGAAACAGGAGTTTTACACTTAAAAGGAGATAAAGGTATTGGATAATTTTTGTATTTTTGCAAACTAAATTTTTAAAAATAAATTCGTTAAGTATATGGACATTAGAGTAGAAAAAAGCTCAGAACTTACACATGAAGTAAGTATTGAAATTACCAAAGAGGATTATTCGGAAAAAGTTGAGACCGCTTTAAAAAAGCAGAAAAGAAATGCTATTATACCCGGATTTCGTCCCGGGAATGCCCCAATGGGTATGATTAAGAAAATGTATGAAAAAGGGCTGATTGTAGACGAAATTGATAAAATTCTTAGCGAAAGTATACATAAATATATTGAAGAGAATGAATTAAAAACTATCGGAAATCCTCTTCCGCTTGATGAAAAGACTAAAATGGACATCGACAATAGAGAGGAACCGTTTGTTTTTGCTTTTGAAATCGGGCTTGAACCTCAATTTGAGATTAACTACGAAGAACTGCCTACTCTCCCCTATTTTGAAATTGAAGCGAGCGAAGAGGAAATTGATAACTATATTCAAGAATTACGTAGAAAATTCGGTCAATATACCAACCCCGACGAAATTGCAGAAGGCGATTTTATTTCGGTAAAACATAATGAGAAAGATAGACTTTTAATTTTTGATAAGCTGAGTAAAACAGGAAAAGAGCTTTTTCTTGGGAAAAAAATTAATGATGAACTTACCGTTGATTTAGCTCAACTTTTTGAAGTTAAAAAGGATCTTGCTCAATTTCTAGATGTTAAAGAGGAAGAACTTCCTGAAAAAATGAATGACACCGTTTTAAAAATTATTAACATTATTCGAAATACCTTAGCTGAAATAAATGAGGAGTTTTTTAATAAAGCTTTCCCTAATCAGTCAATAAAAACAGAAGAGGAGTTGAAAGGATTGGCGGCGACAGAGATTGAAAAACAGTGGGCAACGCATAGAGATAGAATATTTATGACCGACTGTATCAATTTACTATTGGATAATCTGCAGATTAACCTTCCCGAAGATTTTCTCAAACGCACCATTCTACTTGGAAATAAAGAACTTACGCCCGAAAAAATAGAGCAAGAATTTGACGGTTATAAACGTTCCTTTAAATGGCAATTGATTGAAAACAAGATAGTTATAGATAATAAAATTCACGTTAGCCACGAAGAGATTAAAGACTTTGTACGCGATTTTTACATTAAAAACTATTTTTCTAATTTTAATCTTGAAGAGGCAAAAGAGCAAATTGATACTATTGTTCAAAATGCTTTACAAAAGCAAGAGGACGTGAAAAACATCTATGACCAGCTCTATGACCAGAAAATTATGGAAGTTTTAGTAAAGAATATGAAATTAGATAAAAAGAGCGGGACTTTCCAAGATTTTATAGAGGCAAAGAACAAGAAAGAAGAAGACGAGAAAGGTAACAAGAAAGAGAGTAAGGCTTCAAAAGCTACTGCAACTAAAGCTACAAAGACGACTAAAAGCACTACTGCCAAAGCAACAACTAAAAGTACTCCAAAAACAACCGCTAAAACCACGAAAGCAACGAAAAAGGATGTAGAGAATGATAAACCTGAAAATTAATTTTAATAAATATAAACAATTATGATATCTAATGAGTTTTATAAATATGCCACGCGGCATTTAGGTATCGGCAGTGCTCGTTTAGACCAATATTCGCGTATTGCCAATGACTACATCACACCTTACATTATCGAAGAGCGTCCGATGAACATTACGCAACTGGACGTTTTTTCAAGATTGATGAAAGATAGAATTATTTTTCTCGGTGTTCCGATTTACTCTGATGTAGCTAACATTATTCAGGCACAATTGCTCTTTTTGGAGTCGCAAGATCCTGACCGTGATATTCAAATTTACATGAATACGCCTGGGGGTAGCATTTATGCCGGATTGGGAATTTACGATACGATGCAGTATGTAAAACCCGAAATTTCAACTATTTGTACCGGTATAGCAGCTTCTATGGGTGCGGTTTTATTAACGGCCGGAACAAAAGAAAAACGCTTTGCCCTTCCGCACGCACGTGTCATGATTCACCAACCTATGGGAAGTACGCAAGGACAAGCGTCCGACATCGAAATTGAAGCTCGTGAAATTCAAAAACTGAAAAAAGAACTTTACGAAATTATAGCCTCCCATTCAGGAAAAACTTACGAAGAAGTGTGGAAAGATAGCGACCGCGACTATTGGATGACAGCTGCGGAAGCTAAAGAGTACGGCATGATAGACGAAGTTTTAAAAACGGAGAGAAAATAACGAATGGCGAAAGAAAAAAGAAAAGGCATTTGTAATTTTTGCGGCGAATTTTCATCGCTTGATAAACTATTTTTTGAAGGAATTGATGCCGCTATATGTGAAAATTGTGTTACACATGCCCATGAGATTATCACAGAATTTAATCAACAAAAAGCGGCTGAAAGTTCTTTAGATTTTCAAGATTTTGTATTGATTAAGCCCCAAGAACTCAAAGAGAAATTAGATGAGTATGTTATTGGGCAAGATGAAGCCAAAAAGGTGATTGCTGTCGCCGTGTATAATCATTACAAACGTATTTCCTCTAAAAAAAAGGCAAAAGATGAAGTCGATATTGAGAAATCGAATATTATTTTAGTTGGAGAAACGGGCACGGGGAAAACACTTATTGCTCAAACAATTGCAAAACTTCTTGACCTTCCGTTTTGTATTGCCGATGCGACTGTCTTTACGGAAGCAGGCTACGTAGGCGAAGACGTTGAAAGTATTCTCACACGACTTCTTCAAGCTGCCGACTATAACGTTAAAAAGGCAGAAATGGGAATCGTTTTTATTGATGAGATTGATAAAATTGCTCGAAAAAGCATGGCAAATCCTTCAATTACACGCGATGTTTCCGGTGAGGGCGTGCAACAATCGTTGTTAAAACTACTGGAAGGCACGGTAGTCAATGTTCCACCACAAGGAGGACGCAAGCACCCCGAACAAAAATTTGTCACTGTTGATACTAAAAACATCCTCTTTATTGCAAGCGGAGCCTTCAATGATATGGATAAGATTATCGCTGAAAGAATGAATACAAACGTCATCGGCTATAATACGAAGCGAAATGTCATTGATAATAAAAATATTATGCAGTATATCTCTGCACAAGATTTAAAGACATTTGGTCTCATTCCTGAATTGTGCGGCAGATTTCCGGTTGTTACTTATCTTAACGCCTTGGATAGAGATGCCTTGAAGAGAATATTAGTAGAACCGAAAAATGCACTAATTAAACAGTATATACACCTCTTGCACCTTGACGGCATAGCACTAACATTTTCTAACGATGCTTTAGATTATATTGTTGACAAAGCAATAGAATTGAAATTGGGAGCACGCGGACTTCGTTCTATAATAGAAAAAATTATGACTGACTTAATGTACGAAGCACCGACCTCCGGCAAGAAAAAGATAAATATTAGCAAAAAATATGCACAAGAAAAGTTTGAAAGTTCTATTTTTGAATTTTTGAAATAAGAAATTAGGGGAAATTCTCCTCTAATTTCCCCTAATTTCTTTTATTTTCTCCTCAAAATTTTCAGCTTTAATGTAGCCAAGTTGTCGTTGATTGATATTTATTTCTCTCATAAAACCCAATGAAACAAGCTGTTGCAAATCATTGCGGGTAGTTTTGACAGAAACATTAAAGAGCGATATCAACTCTTTTGCCGTAAAGATTGATTTTGGTTTTTCGGTCAAAATTTTCAAAATTTGTGCTTGCCGTTCATTGATTTTCGGTATCTCTTTAAAATAAAGCAAATCACTTTGCTCTCTTATTTTTCGTTCCAAATAGAGTTTCAGCTCTTCAAACGCCTTATACATAGCTTCTAAATTGTACTGAATAAAATAAGAAAGGTCATTTTCATCATTTTCCGTATAAAGAAAGGCTGTTTCGTACTTTTTCTTACTACGATGAATAATTCTCGAAATGGAAAGGTATTCTGTCAACCAATACCCTTTTTTTATCATATACCAATAAAATAATGAACGAGCCGTTCTCCCGTTTCCATCTACAAACGGATGTATATAGGCAATCATAAAGTGAATTATAATACCTTTTATGATGGGATGAATGAAAAACTTCTCATTATCATTATTAATAAAATCGGATAATTGGGCTATCCAATCTTCTATTTCCTTATGGGCTGGCGGTGTGTGCGCTATTTCTCCCGTTATATTGTCCATCACCATAATATCGTCCGTAGTGCGAAACCGCCCCTCATATTCCGTATTGACAAGCGTTTTGTGTGTAATCAGTTGCTGAATCTCTTTTAACAACTCTACCGAAAAGTTTTGCGACTGATTATCAACTAAATATCGGATTGTAGCATAGTTGTTATAAATCATTTGCTGTCCTCTGTTTTGAGGTTTAAGCTGTTTCCTTAGCATATCCTTTGCCACTTTCCGTGTTGTGGAAGCTCCTTCCATTTGACTTGAGGCAATCGCTTCTTCCATTATGGAATTGACTAAATAAAACTTTTTATCTTTTTCCGGAATAATTCCCTGTGTTCCCAAAGTGCCACCGAGATTGAAATCCAACAGATGCAGAAGCTCTTGCATTTTGCCGGTTACTGAAAAACTAAAGGTACTTTTTCCCAATATAACCCGTTTAGCCATCGAATCCCGTTTTATTTTGACAGCATACCACAATGTAGCGGGGTCCACTCCGGCTGGGGCTTTATACTTTACATTATCCCAATAAAGATACTTACTATTGATTCTATGAAACAAAGCATCGTACTCTGAATTAGTAACTATTTTCCACAGAACCTTTGTATTTATCTTATTTAGAGCCGGTGGTTTTTCAATCATATTCTCACTTTATTAAAATGCAAAGATAATATAATATTTTTATATTAGGGGAAATTTCCCTCTAATTTCCCCTAATTTCCTCTATTTTTTTAATAAATGCCCGATTTTCTGTTTTTTGGGGGCTGTTAACACTCCTTCTCAAAACGAAAATACTCTCGCAAAGAGATTGTTACAAGATTAAAGATTAATTTCCGGTTAAAAGGAGTTCTTAATCGTAAAAACGCCAATTAATTCCTAAAACATACCCACGTCCTTGCATGGGATAGTTAGGAGTAGTGAAATAGTTATAACCCATTAAGCCCGACAGAGCATGTGAAAGACGAAAATAAAACTGAATACGCTGCACCTTAAAATTAATATAAGAATCAAAATAGAAATAGTTCCCGATAAAATTCTTCTCTTGATAATAGAATTGGTGTAGCAGCGGATAATAACCATTAGCAAAGTAATTTGTGTTATACATCATGTCCACACCGAGTTGCAGTTGCATTTTATTTTGAAATAGACGAAAAACATAAAAAATAGTAGATTTTCCCGCAAATAGTGGAACAGGAATATATTTATTATCCGAATGTTGTAGCCATGCATTTATGTCAAATCCGAAATTTTTGATACGAACCGGTAAAAAGAGTTGAAATTGCATAACAGACGCATACTTGTCGATAAGAAGCGGATTGTAATTATTATCTAAAATCAACCTGTTTTTAAGCATAAAATAGTTTACAGACACCCTATAATTACCATATTGCCAATAAGTTGATAACTTTAAAACATTCTCCTTCTTCCATGTAGTGTCCCAACGATTATGATTACCTTGATAATAGCTATAAATATAATCGGGAGCAAACCGATAAAATTGGGCGTTAAGCCCGATTAAATGTGCTTTTTTTCTATTCAGGTACCACTTTGCCGTTGCCTCTGCTATCGCATCATTATGATTATAATCCGAAAAGGCATAAGATAATTTAGCAAAAATATCAACAACTGAAAAAAGTCGAATATGAGTAGAGCCAAAGAGAGTAAAATTATGTCCGAAATATTGATGCGGTTCCGTCTCCGTATATTCGTGTCGTAGCCCGCCCGAAAAATGAATGAAATAGGGATTATTTGACACCTCGCGATAAGGCTTGTAAGACGTCCACTGAATAGTATTTATGAAAGTTTGAAAACTAATGGAATCTGCCGTGGAATCCGCAGAACTGTAAAATAGATAACGATAATAGAGAGAATCAGGCTGTATGTCCGTGTAACGACTTGTTACATTTTTATATTGAAACGTGTGAGAAATTGTCCCAAGATAATGACTCTTCTTCGATTTTTTTGTTTTAAGTTGCAAATTTACATACTGATGAAAAAGAAAATCATGCGACTGCAAATTATTAAATGCATAATATAATTTCATATTATACCCCTGCAAATTAGTGGTCATCTGATCTTTAAAATTATCCATATCGTACAACCCGCCATTCTCCTCAATTCTGAAACGATTATAGATGTAACTAGCTCTAAATCCGTAAATTTCAGAGGGCAACTCATAATGTAAAGTGAAATCACCTATTATATTTCCATTTTTTTGGTGTGGATAATAGCCTTCGTTTAAATAGCCGTTCAAATTAAAAATAGCAGTAATATTTCTGAATTTTTGAGCATGCGTTGCCGCAAATTTATTTTCAGACGGAATCCCGAAAGTGTAATGAATCTTTGTAAACGAAGTTTTAAGTCGATAAAAAGCTATATCCTTTTGCGTTTTATAGTAAAGAGGATAAGGAAATTGGAAATAAGAAAAACCGACATCGCGAGTAAAATCAAAATTGATAGATTGATGAGCCTGTCCTCCGATTCCCAACGATTGATATAAATTATTCGTATTTAATAAAGGGTCAAAACGACTTCCCTCTACAACAGAAGTATCAATCGGAATGAATTTTAGAAAATTAATAAAAAGCGGATCTAAATAGGCATAATCGACCGGCATATACGCAGGAGAAGTCGAAGAAACCGTATCATTTGCCGAATTTGTGCTATTTTCTTGAGCAAATGCCTGATTAAAAAATACAAGCAAACAAATTGAAATAATGTATTTCCCTAATAAACAATCACTTATACACTTTTTCATTTTCATCTTTTCAATTTGCTAAATTACACATATTTTACTTTTTTTGTACTTTAATTTTTTATTTTTTCAATTTTATTGATTATGACTCAAAAAATAACAATAAAAGAGGTTTTATCTAAAAAAGAATTACGTCTTTTTATCCGATTTCCCAGGAAGTTGTACGCTAATTCTCCCAACTATGTTCCCGCTCTTGATAATGATGAATACCAAACTCTGACAAAGCACCCGGCGCTGGATTTTTGTTCACTTCGATTATGGCTCGCCTATCGCGACGGAAAAGTAGTAGGACGTATTGCCGCCATTATCAATCATAAACATAATGAATTAAAACAACAAAAACGAATTCGATTTGGGTGGTTTGATGTCATCAATGACGAAGAAGTTGCCCAATTGCTTTTCAACAAAGTAGAACAGTGGGGAATTGAAAACGAATTGACCGAAATAAGCGGTCCGTCTCGCTTTTCAAATATGGAAAAACAGGGTTTGCTCATTGAAGGATTCGACAAAATGCCACCGATTTCTTCTGAATATAATTTTGATTACTATCCCCAATTATTAAACAACTTAAATTTTAAAAAGGAAGTTGACTATATGCAATATAAAGTCAAAGTAACGGATGTTCCGGAAAAAATAGAAAAATTATCTCATCTCATATCCGAAAGGTACAAAGTAAAAATTAAAGAAGTCAACTCTAAAAAAGAGTTATTAAGACTCGGTGTTTCATTTTTCAAAATGATAAACGAAAGTTTTGTAGACATATACAACTTTATTCCACTGACAGACAAAGAGATAGATTATCATATTAAGCAAAATTTTGCATTTGCAGACAAGGATTTAATCAATTTATTAATTGATGAGAAGGACGAATTAATAGGGTTCAGTTTTTGTTTACCTTCATTAAGTCAAGCTTTTCGCCGAGCCAACGGGAAGCTATTTCCTTTCGGTTGGTATGCGATTTTAAAGGCTTTAAGAAAAAACAAAATGGTAAATCTATATTTAACCGGCGTTATTCCTGAGTGGAAAAATAGTGGCATTCACTCCCTATATCATTATCAATTAAATAAAACATTTATCCGAAAGGGCTATCAATATGCCATCACGAACCCGCAATTAGAGAACAATCCTGCCAATAGGATTTGGGAAAAGTATGAAGCGGAAATCGTTTTTCGCCGCCGCTGTTACGTAAAACCTCTACCAATTATTTCCTGCAATACAACGCCGTAGAGGGAAATTACTTTTCATTATCAAGCGTTGATTTAATTTCTAATTATTCTGTTTCTGCACTTATTTTACAGCAACCGATAACTCTTTAACAACCACAGAAAATTTTTCTCACATTAAATGGCGAATAACAATCCCACATACGTAACTCATATAAACACATAATCTCAAGGTTTTTACTGTAACTCATTCGTTTACAGGAGGGTTCTTTCCTACTACTAATAATACGTCTGTATGGTGATGTCCGGTTATTGCACTATCAAAAAACCCTTTTAAACGAATTTTTGTTCCGGGTTGTAGTTTCATTAAATAAAGCGTGGAATAACTATATGATTTACCGTTTATAATCGAATCGTATCCTAAAATTTGAAAATAGGATTGAGAATATTTATTCTCTAAATTATGTGTGTTAACAGTATCTTTAACAACAATATTTATTGCCGTATCAATGACAACAAAATAGACTTTCTCAAGTTCGTCAATATCAGGCGTTTCACCATAATTTGGTGCCCCATATTGCTCTTGTACCAAAAGAATTCCTGAAATCACATATTCATCTCCAAAATAATAATAGTGAAGAGAATTTTTGTTTGAATTTATCGTATTGATATCTTTAGCATTTCGTTCGCACGAAACGCCTATAAATAAAAAGAGGATATAAAAAAAAACAAAATGGTTGATTGGAGTTGCGTTCATAAGACAATTGTGTAGATTCAAGTGGTAAAGATAATAAATTTTATAAGATGTTATGCTATCAAATTTTATACTGGTTATTTTTGAGTTTAGCGTATGAATAATGAACGATTTATACTATCTTTGCTGTATGTTTTATAGACGAAAAATTATATTGGCTTTATTTGCAAATTTTTGAAAGACAAATCGATAAAATCAGTCTGCAAAAATTACTTTTCCTATTTACAAAGAACCAAACCAAGCCTGAATATGATTTTATCCCGTATAAGTACGGTTGTTACTCTTTTTCCGCACAAGCAGATTTAACCACAATGGTTCATAAAGGTCTTTTAACCGACCTCAAGAAAGCATATAGGTGTAATGAAACATTAAATTATTTTGACACGCTCAAAGCAGACGACCAAAAGTTACTATTGTACATTAAAGAGGAATATGGAAAAATAAGTATAGGTGAGTTGATGAAGTGCATTTATTTAAACTTTCCATATTGGGCAATAAACAGTCTAACAGCAAAAGATATTTTATTGCCGCAACAATTTCAAAAAGTAAACAATAGTCGTCCGAAAAGTAAGGAAACGATTTTATTTACCATCGGTTATGAAGGAATTTCGTTAGAAGAGTATTTAAACCGTTTAATTAGAAATGACGTAAAAGTTTTGGTTGATGTTCATAGTAATCCGTTGAGTATGAAATTCGGTTTTAGCAAAAGTCAGTTACAACGTTATTGCAACTATTTAGGAATAGAGTATGTGCATTATCCCGAAGTTGGCATACAATCTGCACAACGACAAGAATTAAACACACAATCCTACTATTTCAATTTTTTCTTAGTAACTTTAGGAATGAGAACATCAACCCAAGTATATGTACCATGTTCGTCTAACATTATTATTCTTTGATACTCGCCGCAAATCCCTTTATACTTTTTATTTGGTTTATATTTTCCCTTTCCGTTTTTAATATATAAAGGGTATATTTTTTCAGGCAATAAATAATCCGGAGGGGAATGTCTGGGGAAAACATCAAATAAAAGAAAGAGTTGGTTATTCATATCAACTTTATTGTCCCAAGCAAAATAAATTCCTTTTTTGATTGCTTCTTTCTCATCAAATGTATTGGGATCAAAAGTAGTAGAATCGTTGAATTTTACGAAACAATAATACCCCAAAAAACTACTATCATTATATCCTATTTCAAAAGGTTCTAAAGTAATAGAATAAATACTATCCTCTTTAAATCCGATTAAAGTGGATAGTAGTCTATTTCTACGATAATAATGAATTCCTGTGGTTTCATAATTGCATTTTCTATTAATGATTATCGTATCCCCGGCTATTGTTTGAAAAACATAACTTACATTATACAGCGATAATTCATAATTTAAGATATTGAAATGAATATCCGTACACTTTAAACTATCATAATGTATTAATTGAGCATAAATCACTTTTTGTTCTAATAAACAGAATAGGGTTAAAAAAGCAATTTTGATAATAAAACCTCTTTTCATCTTTTATTCAAATTAAAAAAAACTTATAATCACCTCCTTTTAATACAACAAAAATAGAAAAAACATATTAAAAATTTCAAAATAAATAATAATAATAATAATAATAATAA
>DUOL01000253.1 GCA_012838875.1 Bacteroidales bacterium
ATATAAATCGCCTCTTTTTTAATCGTCAATTCTCAAAAAGTCCCCATTCATGTTGAACTCTAAGTCAAGTCCATTGTTTAGTTGAACTTGTTGATTTTTATTGTCCAATTCCCAATCTGTGATGAAATTGTCCGGATAGTTAGTCGTAACATATTGGAGGATTTTTGCAGGAATAACAGAGTCCGGCAATTTGGTTTCGCTGTCAATATCAATAATTTCTTTCTTGCGGTTAAATTCTAAACTTATATTCTCAGACAGTATAATGTTATACGTTTTAGTTAATCCGTCTCTTTCTATAACTGCTTGAAGGATAGTGTTATCGGGAAAGTGTGTCAAAATATAGGTGCTAATTTCACGTGGAAGGTCGGAAGATTGAATAAATTGTTCTTTTTCACAGCCGGTCAATAAAAAAACTGCCATAGCTATCGCTGCAAGAGAGGTTTTAATTGATGATTTTCTTTTCATGTTTCCAATGTTTAAATTTTTTGCTACTCTTTTTTGGATTTTCGCATTCTCCATTCACTATTCTAATAATAACAGTTACCTGTCGTTTATTTTCTTAATTATCAATTCTTATAAAATTACCATTCATTTTAAATTCAAGGTCTAAATCGTTGTCAAGACCAATTTGTTGGTTTTTTCCGTCTATTTTCCATTCGGTTATTACATTATTGGGGTAATTTGTTGCAACGTATTCCCTTATTTTTTCAGGGACAACACTATTAGGCAGTTTGGATTTTCCGTCAATTTCAATGATATTGTACTTGTTGTTGAATTTCAGTTCAATACCTTCGCTAAGAATAATTTCATATTGTTTAGATACTCCTTCCATATCAATTTCCGATTGAATTACTTTGTGTTTTGGGAAATGAGTCGTAACGTAACTCTTCACTTCGGAGGGGATTTGAGAATAAGGTACAACTTTGTCTTGCGCAAAAGCAAATGTTGTAAGCATTAATAAAGTCAAGAATGCAGTACTTTTTACTAATTTCATTTTACCTTTTTTAAGTCAAAAATCTTATTATTTTTTGTAGGATGTTACAATTTTTTTGTTGTGCAATAACGATTTCTTGTTAAAATTATTGTGTGTGAACAAAAGTAATCCTTTACACGGTAATGAAATTACTCATTAATTAATTCAAAATACCCTTTTTCAACTTCATAGTTGTAAATTTCGCCCTTTTCAATTACGTAATACCACCCTATAATATCTAAAGTGTTGTTATTATAACGTTCAAGAACGTATGGATAAGTGAGTAAATGGTTTATTTGTTGTACCACATTCATTTGTTCGGTCATCCATTCTCGTTCAGCATAAGTAGCATTTGGGAGCATTTGCATTACTCTATTTTTCACGGGACGTGATAATTCAAGCCAAAGGTTCGTGTGAGGTAAATTTTTCATCTCTTCTTCTGTTTTGTACAAAGCTCCACAACCCCCACAATTAGAATGTCCGCAAACAATAATATTTTCAACTTCCAAAGATAGGACAGCGTATTCTATAGCCGAACTAATAGCCGGATAGTTAACACCTTTTTTATAAGGAGGAATGATATTAGCGACACTACGTATTATAAATAATTCCCCTGGAATAGTGGAAGTTATCAGTGAAGGAACCAAACGAGAATCCGAACACCCAATAAAAAGAGTGTGAGGCTTTTGAGAATGACTTAAGTCAACAAATAAATTTTTGTGTTTATCGAAATCTTTCTTCCTGAAAGAAACGGCGCCATCGAATAATTTTTTCATAATTATTTTTTCGCCAAAAGTAGTAATAAAATTTAATATAAAAACAGGTTTTTTTCTTTTTTTTCGGTTGCGTGAGGCGCTTAGGTGGAAAGCCCGCAAGGGCGGAAGCCGCTGGGG
>DUOL01000238.1 GCA_012838875.1 Bacteroidales bacterium
CGTGCCCCCTCGCTGCGCTCGGGGTCGGTCTTCGGTTCCAAGTCCGCGGACACAAGCCGTGGGGACGCAAGGCGGCAAAAAGAGCTTACAAGCTCGCTTTTTTGCCGCCGCGTCCCCATCGGCTTCCGCCCTTGCGGGCTTTCCACCTGCGCCCTCACGCACCCAATTTGTTCGTGCAGAGCCATTTAAGTGAAAAATGGAGAGCGGAAAGTGGGAAAACGAAAACTAAAAATTCTGGGTTATATCCTAGTTTTGTTGCCCTTTACCTATATGATCATCTTTCATGCGCATAAAAGTTGCTGCTTTATCAGTCTTAGAATAGCTGTTACGATCACCCAGGATTGCTAAATGATTTTCATATTCTTGCAGTTTGGGAAGATGCTCTTTTCCAACGTTTTAATTTCTTTAAGCTCTTTTTTTGTTCGATTTTCGCGATTTATGGCGGCAATACGTTTTTGTAATTCTTCGGAGTTGATTGGCTTAGAAGGATCATCATCAAGACCATTATCTTCAGCAATTCCTTTGTCAATCTCTTCTAATATCTTTTTTTATTTTCTCTTCTAATTTTGCCTTGTTTTTTTCGACAGTTTTACGCCATACAAAGATGTAACGACCAGCACGTGATTCAATTTTTGTACCATCCATGTAAACTACATCTAAACTTAGATAATCCATATCAACAAGCAATTTAACTACTTGGGTAAAAATATCGTTAATAGCATCTTTTAAACGAGATGAACGAAAACGATTGATAGTATTATGATCCGGAACTGGATTGCCTGAAAGCCACATGAAACTAATACGATCTTGAAGGGCTTTTTCTATTTTACGACACGAATAAATGTTATTCAAGTAGCCGAAAATGATCACTTTAAGCGTCATTCGAGGATGATAAAAACTCGAATCTTCACCTTTGTACGTATTTACTATATCACTGATATCTAAATTATCAACTATTTGATTAACTAAACGAGCGGGTGAATCTGCCGGAAGTTTTTCGTCTAAACTGGTAGGAAAAAGAAGAACTTGTCCTTGAGGGTAATCTTTAAATACTGCTTTTGTCATATCCTTTTGATTTTATGTAAAAATACTAAAAATCAATGAGATAGAGGTGAAAAATAATAAAAAAATCAAAGAAAAAATATATAAAAAAAAAGAGGCTGTTTTTACTTTTGAGACAGCCCTCAATAATTCTGTATCTTAAATAATGGTGTAAATGCCGGCTATTCAGGGATAAAATTTTCATTTTTAATAATTACCCATTTTCCTGATTTTGTAGGACCTTTGTGTTCAATAATACCCGCTTTTGTCAGTTTTTTAATATGATATTTTACACCATTAATGGTAATTCCTACAATTTGAGCTAACTCTCTTTGAGTTACTTCCGGTTTTTCTTTCATTATTCTCAAAATAATTTCTTGGGTAGTTTCTTGGGTAGTACCATCCGTTTCTTGGGTAGTTTCTTGGGTAGCACCATTCGTTTCTTGGGCTTTTCTTGGGTGTTTCTTGGGCTTTTCTTGTGTGTTTTCTGCTCCGAAACCCTCTTCCAAATACTTCTCTGAAACATTTTCTACTACCCTGAAAGCGGTTACTAATGAAAAATCAAATATGGCTTTTCCGTTACCATTTTCAATCAATTCTTTTTGTACCCGATACACACCACGGCTAAATCTATTGACATAGCCCAGCACCTTCATTGCTTCTGCAATAAACGGATTACGGTAATCGCTGACATTCGGAAAGTTCTCCGGAGTTACTTTTCCGTACAATCCACCTGGATTTTGAACTTCAATTCGGTCGTCATATTCATAGAATTGGACAGGTGCATTGGTCTCGTAATCACGGTGCATAAGTGCGTTCATCAGAAGCTCTCGAGTAGCCCAATAGGGATATTTGGAGAAAGTTTCTTCACGCAACACACTTACCGGGATAGGACGTTTCTGTGCAATACTTGTTTCGATAAAAGTATCGATTTTAGGAAGTGCCCGACAAAGATTTCCGGCAAATTTGTGCTCATTGATAATATCTCCGGCACGGTCTTTCCCTTTGAAACGAACATACTGAATATACGAGCCATGCAGGTATCGCTCAGGATTTTTTCCGAAAAGCACAATGGCTCCGTTAGTCGGACAATTGTAACGCAAATCGTAAAACCCGAGCGATGCAAGTTGCTCCTCTGTACTACGTTTATCTTCCGCAAGCACATCTTCGGCTACTGCCTTGGGCAAATACTCTTTTTCGATAAGCTTTATGTCTAAGTCATGGATGGTTGTACCCAAACAGGGCATGGCATCAAATGTATGAATATTGGACAAACGACGTTCTGTAAGTATTTTCTCCTCCGCTTCTGTTGCCATACTTTTCCTTGGACCTACTCGTACCCAAACTCTTCCACGATAACGTACAGGTGGAAACTCGGAAGGCTGCACTTCTACAACCAATAGGTCGCCATTATCGAATGTAAACTTTTCCACGTTCATTACCGGCTGTGGCAAAATATTACCGTCTGTACGAATATTGGATATTTTCAGCAACAGTTTATCATCTACTTTTAGTCCCGATAAATCTCCATTATCGTGTACTCCGATAATTAAATAACCGTTCTTTCCACTTCCCGAAACATCATTGGAAAAGGCACAAATAGCTTGGCAGAACTTATCCATATTATCGATAGATATGGTGCGTTCTACGTGTGAGCTTTCTGTATCAGAAAGATAGTGTTGAAGCTGTCGTAAACTTAACATGATTCATTCTATATATTTTTAAAAACTTCCTTCAATATTCCCAATCAGCATGACTTACAGGAAGTTTATTTAATTCATTACGAATTTGTTTCCAATTAGGCATGTAAGTATCCATGTAGTATTGAAATTTTTCATTATGATGGCGTTCTTTTAAGTGAACCATTTCATGCAGAATAATATACTCTAAACAATGAATTGGTTTATGTATCAATTCTAGATTTATCCAAATTTTTCTTTCCTCAATATTGCAAGAACCCCATTTGGTTTTCATCAATTTTACCTGCCAATCGTTTACTTCTATTTTTGTAATCTTCTCCCACTTTTCAATATTAGGCGGAATAAGTTTCTTTAATTCGGCTCGATACCA
>DUOL01000239.1 GCA_012838875.1 Bacteroidales bacterium
AAGCTCTTTTTGCCGCCTTGCGTCCCCACGGCTTGTGCCCGCGGACTTGGAACCGGGCGCCGACCCCGAGCGTAGCGAGGGGGCACGCCCTAATAATAATAATAAATAAAATTAACTACTTGATTATCTGATTATTATAATATAAGAAATAGGAAAAATTATAATTTGTGGAGAAAAAAATGTAAGACGAGGAAAAAGGCGGCTTTCAACGACCGAAATAAGACTATAACGTCTTTAACACTTTCTCTATAGACGTCCAGAGATTGTCGGCGGTTTTATCCCAAGTAAATTTCTCTCTTTGCTTTTTTCCTTTATTTATCAAGTCATCGCGTAGGTCGGGATTATTTTTTAGACGAAACATCGCATCTGCAATCTGCTCTACGGAGTACGGGTCGACCAATAGTGCGGCATCTCCCGCTACTTCCGGCATAGAGGTAAGATTGGAAGTTATGACTGCTGTTTCCGAGTGAAAAGCCTCAACAATAGGTATGCCAAACCCCTCGAATAAGGAAGCATAAACCAATCCCAAGGAAGCACTCATCATTTTTCCAAGTTCATTCGGCGACAATCGACCTAAAAAGATAACATCATCTTTATATTTCATTGATAAATAAGTGTCTTCAATTTCCCCTCGCCACCATTTTTTATTGCCGACAATAATTAACTTGGTTGCGGCGCCGGAATCATCTTTATATTTGTCAAATGCCTTGAAAATATTGACTAAATTTTTTCTTTTATGAATCGCCCCGACAAATAGAAAATACTCTTCTCCTTTTGCATATTGATTGCGAATTTCCTCTTTTTCTTTATCGGAAATAGGTTTAAAATCATTATTACAGCCATTATAAACCACATCGATTTTATCGAGGGGAATATGATACATCGTATGAATATCGTTCTTCGAAAATTCGGAGACGGTAGCGATACGCGTAGCCTTTTCGGCAAATTTCGGAAAATAAGTTGTGTAATAGTGTTGTATGGCTGGAGGCAAAAAGTCGCTACTGTGTTCAAAGTTCAAATCGTGTATCACGTTAACAGACGGCAAATTGCTTTTTAAAGAGAGCCATCCGTCCGTGGAGAGGAAGATATCGGCTTTATACTTTTTTAAGAGATAGGGAACGCTCCACTCGAAAAAAAGATACCATAAATAACGATGGCGAGCCTGAGGTAAGCCTACGACAGGGGTAATATTATCGCTAAAGATAAAATCTTCCGAAAAGGGTCTATCGAAAATAAAAATAAACTCATGTTCGGGGTGTCGCCGAGTAATTCTTTTTAAACTTTCATTCGTAAACCACCCTATTCCTTCTAATTGATTGGCGATAAGCAACCTTGTATTTACAGCAATTCTCATGACACGCCTTTCACATTATATTTTATATCACTAAATATTGTAAGAATCTTTTTTTTCTGCAATTTTAATATCTTTGATATTCAATTGGGTTACCGTATTGTTATTCCACGTATTTTCTTCAATATGGTATAAAATATTGAACCATTTTTTTTGGGAAATAGCATCGAAGTGTCCTTTTTGGTTAAACGCAATAGCGTCAATAGGTTGCGATGTTTTATCAGGGTAAAGCACTTTCATCTTAATATGCTTTTCTGCCACTAGTCTTGCCGTTCCGTCTTCAACAACGTTCGTAGATAAAAATATCGGCGACATATTTCCCGGTCCGAACGGAGCAAAACGTTTCAAGTTTTTAACAAAAGAGGGAGTAATATCTGATAAATCGAGTTCCAAATCTACGTTTATTTCAGGGATAAAGGACTCTTCATTCAAATTTTCGCTAATAAAATCTTCGAATCGTGAGATAAACAGCTCTAAGTTCTCTTCTTTTAGGGAGAGCCCGGCAGCATATTTATGTCCTCCAAAATGTTCTAACAGGTCATAGCAAGAGTTAATACCTTCGTAAATATTGCACCCTTTTATAGAGCGTGCCGAACCTGTAATCAACCCGTCAGAAGATTTGGTTAGAACAATAGTTGGGCGATAGAATTTCTCTACCAAGCGGGAGGCGACAATTCCGATAATTCCCTTAGTCCAGTTCGGATTATAGAGGACGATACTTTTCCTATTTTGAAATTCGCACGAATTTTCCACAATAGCCATAGCTTCTTGCGTTGCTTTTTGGTCTAAATCGCGTCTTTCTTCGTTTTGTTCATTTATATTTTTCCCTATGTCGAAAGATTTATCCTCATCTTCGCATATCAACAGCCTCACCGATTCTCTGCCTGTTTTCATTCTTCCGGCGGCATTAATTCGAGGACCAATGTAAAAAACGATATCGGAAATTGAGATGACACGACTAAAAATCGTCTCTTCTTTAAGTGGATAATGAATCTTAATACCTGATTGTTCAATAATTGACTTAACTCCCACTCGCGGGAAACGATTAATAATGATAAGTCCGTTATAAGCCAAAATTCTATTTTCTCCGGTAATTGCAACAATATCGGAGGCAATACTTATCGCTACCAAGTCCATTTTCGACAACCAAAGTTCGTCCGGCAGTTCAAATTTTTTACAATAGCCTTGTATTAACTTAAAACCGACTCCGCAACCGGAGAGTTCTTTGTACGGGTATGGGCAGTCGGGACGTTTAGGGTCTAAGATGGCTACGGCGTTGGGCAGTTCTTCGCCGGCCAGATGGTGGTCACACACGATGACGTCAATCCCGTAACTATTGGCTAAATCTACTTTTTCGGTCGCTTTAATACCGCAATCGAGAGATATCAGGAGATTAAAACCTTGTTCCTTACAATAATTTATTCCCTGCTCCGAAATTCCGTACCCTTCCGAATAGCGATCGGGGATATAGTATTCAATGTACTTTTTATAGTCGGAGCCTATCACTTCACTTAAGAAAGAGTAAAGTAGAGCCACTGCCGAAGTACCGTCTACATCATAATCGCCATAAACTAAAATTTTCTCATTATTTAAAATAGCTTTTGACAATCGCTCCACTGCTTTATCCATATCTTTCATCAGAAATGGGTCGTGAAGGTCAGTAATTTGAGGGGAGAAAAAGGAGTGTGCCGCTTTCTCATTCCTTATTCCCCTACTCCACAACAGCTGAACTAATGGGGTTTCAATATTTAACACTTCAGAAAGATGAGCTATCTCAGACGGGTCAGTTTCAATGGAAGGAATAATCCAGCGTTTTTCCATGGTAGTTTAGTATATGGTTAAGGAATGCAAAATTAAACTTTTTTTTCAAAAAAAGCAATAGTTTGATAAGCGTTTTATTCTTTTTTAATTTAAAAAAAATGTATCTTTGCAAATTAGGAATAGTAAATTTTAAAAACCGAAAATTTAATATTGAACATGAAAAAAACACCCCTATTTTTGTTACTTATTCTTTTTGCAATGAGCGCTTTTGCTCAAAAGGCACAAGAGTATATAAAACCGGAATTACCAATGGATGAAGATAACAAATTGGTTACATACAAAGAGGTTGTTCAAGTTGAAGGAACCGCACAAGATTTGTATGATAGAGCTTTAGCTTGGGTAAAAACGGAGTATGTCAATACAAATGAGGTCATTAAGAGCAGTGACCGAGACGCAGGATTACTCGAACTTCGCTCCAGTGTTAAAATCCACTCGAGAGACAAAACCGGAAAACCTTTTTTTAAAAATATCGTTTATTATCGCTTTAAGATTGAGTGTCGGGACGGGCGTTATCGTTACGTTATAACCGACTTTAACGAAAAAGCGACGGCTGCCGCACCTATTGAAGTTTGGTTTAACTCAGACGGTCCGAAGTGGGAGCCCATTCAATTTGAATATCTAAAACAGATTGACGCACAAATAAATGAGCTTATTTCTTCTTTAAGAAAAGGAATGGAACCAACAGTTGAAAAAGTTGATGAGTGGTAATTATTACTAAAAATCTATAATTTATTTTATGACTAACAATTCTCGTCCGTTAATCCTTGTTGTTAATGATGACGGCTATCAGGCGAAGGGCTTATCGGCATTGGTACATGTCGCACAAAAATTTGGCAATGTTGTAGTGGTAGCCCCGGACGGCACACGTTCCGGAATGTCGCACGCCGTTACTTTTAACGACCCGCTTCGTTTAACCGGTATCACTACCGATGACAACCTTACCATCTATAAAACTAACGGAACCCCGGTAGATTGCGTTAAATTAGGGCAAAAAGTTGTTTTAAAAGATAAAAAAATCGACTTAATACTTTCCGGCATTAATCACGGGAGCAACTCTTCGATTAGTGTAATTTATTCCGGCACGGTAGCAGCCGCACTTGAAGGAAGTATTGAGAACTTCCCCTCTATTGCCTTTTCCTTGCTCAATTATTCAGAGGAAGCCGACTTTTCGGCAGCAGCTTTTTATGCTGAGAAAATCGTTGAAAAAGTGCTCGAAAATCCGCTACCCCCACATACCGCCTTAAATGTTAACATTCCTAATGTTCAGCGGTCGGATATTAAAGGAATGAAGATTACACGACAAACCAAAGCTTTCTGGCACGAGGAATTTATAAAGAGAAAAGACCCTAACGGAAAGAACTATTATTGGGCTACGGGATATTTAATTAATGAGGACACAGGCAAAGATAGCTGTGAATGGGCGCTAAAAAACAACTACGTCTCCATTCAGCCTCTACATTTCGACCTTACTGCTTACGAACATATCAATAAACTTAAATTTCTGGAAAAATAAATGAACAAATTAAGACGCGACTCCTTATGGATGGGCTTAATACTTGGCTTAGCGCTGCCCGCCGTAGTTTTTGGGATTATTTGCGGAATCCTTTCCTTACTCTTTTACGCCTCAACAAAAATGCATGGCATCTCCATTTTTGACGTAATTTCCGTGCAAAAATTAATCCTACTCAGCGTAGTTCCAAATCTTTTTTTACTGCGTTATTATTTGTTAAAACTGAAGTTCGATTTGACAGGACGAGGTATCTTAACCATTACCTTCATTATTGGAATCGTTTTTGCAATATTAGAGTTTATATAAAACCCGACTAACAGATTTTCAATCGGTTTAGAAAAGAGTTTCTTGACTTAACGGATTAATTATTTAATCTTTCCCATTTTCTAAAAAAACTTCTCCATTTTAATCCGATAACTCCTAAAATAGCTTCTTTAAAGATGCCTGAGGACATTTTAGAGGTGCCGAGTTGTCGGTCGGCAAAGACTATCGGTACTTCAACTATGTTAAATTTCAGTTTCCATGTTGTAAATTTCATTTCTATTTGAAAACCGTAACCGATATGTCTAATTTTGGAAAAATCAATAGCTTTTAAGACGTCTATTCGATAGCATTTAAAGCCTGCGGTTGTATCTTTAACAGGGATTCCCAAGATAAATCGAACATACATAGAGCCGTAATAAGACATAAGCAGTCTTGACATGGGCCAATTCAGCACATTTACCCCTTTGCAATAGCGTGAGCCGATAGCTAAATCGGCAGGGGTATCAACGCAAGCACGGTATAATCTATCTAGGTCGTTAGGATTATGTGAAAAATCGGCGTCCATCTCGAAAACAAAATCATAATCATGGGCGATTCCCCATTTAAAGCCGTGTATATACGCTGTTCCGAGTCCTAATTTCCCTTTACGCTCTTCGATAAAAAGTCTGTCGGGGAACTCTTTCATTAGGTTCTTCACGATTGCAGCCGTTCCGTCCGGTGAATTATCTTCAACAACTAAAATATGATAATCTCCGATAGAAAATACTTTCCGTATAATATTTTCAATATTTTCTTTTTCGTTATACGTGGGGATAATAACTAATTTTTTATCCATAAACTATAAAATTGAGTTATAAATTTATCTTTTTAAAATAATATAAACCGGGAAATGGTCGCTATAGCCTCCTTGATAGACTCCGCCGGCAAACGTTCTAAACGGATAATCTTCAAAAGAGCCTGTTTGGGTTTTAAGCATAATCATGGGATTTCTATAAACATGCGCAGAAATAAATTTATAACTATTTGGCGCCGGTTTTAGCAACCCGTATGTTACCATTATTTGGTCAATTAAACTCCAATTATCTCTATAAGCATACGACCCGATGCCGCTACGGTACATGGCATACATAGGGTTGTATATATCTTTAGGATTTGTTTGACTAATTTTCTTCTTCGTATTAAGGTGTTTTAAAATACTCTTTGAATTAGGTTCATCGTTAAAGTCACCCATAATAACCACTTTCGCCTTTGGATTTTTATTAACTATCGTGTCAACGATAGAACGGGTTAGCTTTGCTGCCGCTTCACGACTTACAACGCTTTTCGCCCCGCCCAATTTGGAGGGCCAGTGATTAACAATAAAAGAAATTGTATCTATGTCATCTAAAACAGCTTGAACCAACAATTGGTCGCGAGTTCTAAAATTGGTATCGGGAGTGTAGAGTCTAAAAGCGTGGGAATAGAAGACTTTTATTCTTGATTTATCGTACAAGAGCCCTACATCAACTCCACGTCTGTCGGGTGAATCATAGTGAACGATTCCCCAATTTCTATCTCTCAGATTATCCGTAGAGATTAAATCACGGAGTACCCGTTCATTTTCAATTTCGCTAACGCCCACCGCTACCAATCCTCCGTATTCTATTCCTATGTCGGCAAGTACGCGGGAC
>DUOL01000240.1 GCA_012838875.1 Bacteroidales bacterium
AAGCTCTTTTTGCCGCCTTGCGACCCCACGGCTTGTGCCCGCGGACTTGGAACCGAAGACCGACCCCGAGCGTAGCGAGGGGGCACGCCCTAATTAAAATTAACAATATTATAAATGTCAACTTTTTTTAGTTCTATTTTGACGCACGTTAATTTTTTATTTATTTTTACAACTTAAAATAATGGGCAATGGTTGGTTTTTTAATCGGCTATATAGTATTGGTAGTTTTAGTTCAACTAGTTGAAGCCATGCCGCGGTTTATAGTAAACATAGTAATGTTGCCGTTTCTTCCTCTTATTGCGTTGATTCAAATGTGGAAGGAGGGCAGAAAAACCCTTGTTATTGTTTTTTCTTCCATAATCCTGCTACTATTAAGTATTCTTGTTTTGCTTTTGTGTGTTGTTATGTGAGAATAAGTGTTTGTGTTCATAAAATAGATATAGCTTTATATGCAAATAGGGTGGTAAATATTCATTATTAAAATATAGATATGAAAAAACATTTTTTAATTTTCGGATTATTATTACTTTCTACGTTTCTTTATTCTCAGATAAGTGTAGATAGTTTGGTAGAAGTCGGCATTCAATATCATGATAATGGTGAGTTTATCCAAGCGATTGAAACGTATAAAACTGCGTTGGATATTGAACCCAATTCGCCTTTGGTTAATTACGAGATAGCGTTGACATATATGTATGCCGGCGATTACCAAAATGCGATTAAACATTCGGATAAGGTGATTAAAAAGAATGATAAATATCTATTGCAGGCGTATCTCGTCAAAGGTTCATGCCTTGATTACCTTGGGAAAACCAAAGAGTCGATAAAGCTTTTTAAAAAAGGAATTAAAAAATTCGGAGATGATCATTTGTTGTACTACAACTTAGGTTACAATTATTATAATATAAAGGAATTTGATAAAGCGGAGGAGGCATTTATAAAAGCAATAAATACGAAAGCAAACCATGCGAGTAGTCATCTTTTTTTAGGGTATTTGATGTACGAAAAAAATCAAAGAGTACAAAGTTTACTCTCTTTACATTTCTTTCTACTTCTCGAGCCAAATTCCGAAAGGTCGCAAAATGCTTACAATTTATTACAGAGCCAATTAAGTGGCGGTGTTGAGAAAAATCAGGAAGAGCCGGGGAAGATTGATATTTTTCTTAGTCCGGACCAGTTAAAATCAGAATTTGGTACTATTGACATGATGATTACTATTTTGGAAGCGTCAAAATCCCTTGAGGAAAATGAAGGTAAGAGTGATGACCAAATGTTTATTGAAAATACAACCTCTTTTTTTAAGATTCTTGGAGAGCATAAGACGAAAGAAAATACCGGTTTCTGGTGGGATTTTTATGTTCCGTTTTTTTATCTTATTGCCGAATCAGAGCATATAGATACTTATTGCTATTATATTAGTCAATCGACAAAAGAAACAGCCGTGGACTGGTTGAAAGAGAATGAGAAAAGGGTTACAGATTTTGCCAAATGGTTGAGCGAAGAGTAGGAGATAAGCAACATTATACTATTTGAATGCGGTGAAAAATTCCTATTATAGAGGAGTGTGTAAAAATTTTCTCTCATTATTTCAATTTTTCTCGTAATTTTGCAAAACGAAGTTGTATTTCTATTTAACAACAAAAACTCTATAAAAGAATAGATTAATGCTGGATTTTTTCAATAAATTAGCTGAAGAATTTGTACTACCGTTGGAAAATCCTATTTTGGTTTTTTCGTTGGTATTATTTATCATCTTACTATCTCCCATAGTTTTAAAGAGATTTAATATTCCGGGTCTCATTGGTTTGATTATAGCAGGGGTTATTATTGGTCCTCATGCTTTCAATATGGTAAAGAAAGAGTCCATAGAACTATTTTCTACATTAGGGTTGTTGTATATCATGTTTATTGCGGGACTTGAACTTGATTTGAACGAATTTAAAGCGAATAAATACAAAAGTCTTCTATTTGGTATTTTAACATTTATTATACCGTTATCTATCGGCTTTCCTGTGTGTCATTACCTTTTAGGCTACGATTTTAACGCGAGTTTACTCACAGCCAGCATGTTTGCGACTCATACTTTGGTGGCTTATCCGATTGTAAGTAAGTTAGGGGTTTCGAGAAATCAGGCAGTTGCTGTAGCTGTGGGTGGTACGATATTAACCGATACAGCAGTGCTTATTATTTTAGCCGTTGTTATGGGGAAAAGTCAAGGGGCTTTAAATCAGGAATTTTGGATAAGGCTTGGTGTATCGTTCACTATTTTCACGATTATTATGTTTTTAATCATTCCTCGCATAGCCAAATGGTTTTTTCGTAAATTGGAGAGTGAGAAGCATTCGCACTATATTTTTGTCTTGTCGGTTCTCTTTTTTGCGGCTTTCTTAGCAGAAGTGGCTGGCTTAGAACCTATTATCGGAGCTTTTGCAGCAGGATTGGCACTCAATAAACTTATTCCTTCCTCATCTGCCTTAATGAACCGTGTTGAGTTCATGGGTAATTCGCTATTCATTCCCTTTTTTCTTATTAGTGTCGGAATGATTGTCGATGTCAGGGTGATTTTGAGCGGACCGATGGCCATTATTATTGCTGTTACGCTCTCCGTAGTGGCGATATTTAGCAAATGGGTTGCTGCCTTATTCACACAATTAATTTTAAGATATTCTAAACTACAACGTCAACTCATTTTTGGGCTAAGCAGTTCGCATGCAGCTGCTACTCTTGCTATTATATTGGTAGGTTTTAGAGCTAATATTATTGACGATAATATACTTAACGGAACAATTATTCTTATTTTAATTACCTGTATTGTTGCTTCGTTTGTAACGGAAAGAGCGGCTAAACAGCTTGTCGTTCAGTCGGATGCTGCCGAGGTAAACGTTGGGAAAACAGCTTCTACTAAAAGCGAACACATACTCTTGCCGATTGAAGATGTAGCTAATTTTGAGAAAATTGAAAAGATATTAGAGTTGGCTATTTTCATCAAGGATAAAAAATCGGCACATCCTTTATCGGTGCTTACGGTAGTTTCAAATGACAGTGATGCGGAAGTTAATTTGGTAAAAGCAAGAAATAAGTTAGAGGAATTTGTGCGACAAGCGTCAGCGTCAGAGACGAAAGTTAATGTTATTACGACCATTGACCACAATCCGGGCAGTGGGATAGGGCGTATTTCGCGCGAAATCATGGCAGATATTATTGTTTTGGGGTGGCCTACGCGCGCAGGATTTATTGATAAGCTAATCGGTGAAAAAATGGATTCCATTTTAAATAATACCGATAAAACCATTTATATATGCCATTTAGAAAAACCTTTAGTTGTACATAAGCGAATTGTCATTACTGTTCCGCCCTTAGCCGAATATGAAAGCGGTTTTAAATTGTGGTTTGTCAATATGGCAAAATTAGCCCAAGAACTCAGCATTTCCATTGAGTTATACTCGGGCGAATCGACCCAGAAAGCCGTTGACAGGCTCTATAAGAAGCATAAACTGACTGCGTCAATCCATAAGCATCTCTTTGTTGAGTGGGACGACTTCTTAATCCTATCTCGAAATATTGGTGAAGATGACCTCATTGTTTTGGTGTCTGCTCGAAAGGGAGCCACTTCATATTTAAGTCTCATGGATAAGTTACCGCAGAAATTAGAAAAATATTTCAAAACGAATAGTCGATTGATTATTTATCCTCAACATTTTAGCGGCGAAAATATTCTCGACCAGTATCACGATGTTACAGGTCGTCCTTTGAATAAGAGAATAGAAGCCGTACAAAAAATCGGAAAAGAAATCGGTGCTTTTTTTAAGCCTGATTCCTAATGTTCAATTTTATATTTATAAAAAAAAATGTATCTTTGCACCTTAAAAAAGTAAAATATAAATTATGGCAAAAATAGAAAAATTAGGAGCTAAGAAAACCGAAAAATTAGGAGCTAAAAAGGGTGAAAAAGTAGAAAAGAAAAAAAATGCTTTTTCACGTTTTATTGATTTTTACAATAATAATCAAAAGATTCTATCTATTATTTTAATTGTTATATTAGTAGCTATCGGTGCGATTATTGCCTTTAAGAAATTTTATCTTGAGCCGCAAAATAAGAAAGCAGCTGCTTTGATGGTAGAGCCTATAAAGCTTTTTGTTCAAGGGGATTCGGTTTCCATACGTTTAGCTCTTGAAGGAGATGATGATGTTGATGGTTTTGAAACGATTGCTTCGGATTTTACATTGACGAAAGCGGGAAACAGTGCGAACTATTATACCGGTTTATGTTATCTGAAATTAGGTGAAAAAGAAGATGCCTTAGAATATTTGTTAAAATTTAAGCGGAAAGAAGATGTTTTATGGTATCATGTGCAGGGAATTATCGGAGATTTATATGATGAAATGGATGACGAAACCAATGCGCTCAAATATTATAAGCGAGCTTGCGAAAGTGAAAATGCTTTCTATGCTCCTATTGATATGTTTAAATTAGCACAGTTTTACGAAAGTCAGGAAGAGTGGGAAGAAGCCTATAACCTATATCAACAAATTGAGAATAAATTTTATTCGCAGTTCCAAAATATGAATGTAGATAAATATATGGAAAGAGCCCGAATTAATGCTGAAAAATAGATTATGGTAGAAAAAAAGAAGAATCTATCCGAAATCTCTTCGTTTAAACTTTCTCCCACCTTAAAAAAACGTTCGATTGCTATTATTTATAGCGAATGGAATAGTGAGGTTACGGAATCGTTGAAAAAAGGAGCGTACCAAACGTTACTTGAGTATGGTATAAAAAAGCAGCAGATTAAAATTTATTCTGTTCCCGGTAGTTTCGAGTTGCCTATTGCAGCGTCAATGGTGTTACATAATGATTTAACGATAGATGCGGTTATCTGTTTGGGGTGTGTTATTCAAGGAGAGACTCGTCACTTTGAATTTATTTCGCAGGCGGTAGCCAACGGCATTATGCATTTGGGCACTATATGCATTGTGCCTGTTATTTTTGGTGTTTTAACTTGTGATACGATGCAGCAGGCGTTGGACCGTGCGGGGGGTGAACATGGGAATAAAGGGGTCGAAGCCGCCGTGAGCTGTTTAAAAATGCTTGCACTGCAAGAGCAAATTATATGAAAATCGTCTTTTTAGGAACTCCTGATTTTGCTGTAGCTACGCTAAGGGCTATTTATGAAGCGGGGCACGAAATCGTTGCAGTTGTTACGGTTCCCGATAAACCGCAGGGGCGTGGTTTAAAATATACTTTTTCTCCTGTTAAAGAGTTTGCATTGAAGCACCGGTTGCCGATACTGCAACCTGAAAATTTAAAAGATGCTTCTTTTATTAGAGAATTAACAGCCTTTCAGGCTTCGCTTTTCGTGGTCGTTGCTTTTCGGATGCTTCCTGAAGAGGTCTTTTTAATTCCTCCGAAAGGGACGTTTAATGCTCACGCTTCCTTGTTGCCCGACTACCGCGGTGCCGCCCCCATTCACCGTGCTATTATGAACGGCGAGAAGATAACCGGTGTTACAACCTTCTTTTTAAATAAGGAGATGGACAAAGGCGATATTATCGCCCAAGAAAAAGTTGAAATTTTAGATGATGAAACAACGGGTGAACTTTATGAGAAATTAAAAAAGGTGGCAGCTACACTTGTTGTAAAAACAATAAATTTGATAAAAACCGATAGTTATACTCTTACTAGTCAACAAAACCTTACCGTTTCCGAAATTAAGAAGGCGCCGAAAATTCAAAAGGAGGACACCCTTATCAATTGGAATCGACCTGCGGAGGTGATTTTTAACCAAATTAGAGGTTTGTCACCGTCACCGGGTGCTTACACACGGATTAAAAATATAGAAGGTGAAATCTTTACTATTAAGTGTTTTAAAGCCTCAATTTTAAACGAAAAATCTGAAGGAAAACCCGGAACTATTTCCATTTACGATACTAACAAAATGACAGTTGCGACCCAAAACTTCCAAATTTCGTTACAAAATATACAGTTTCAGAGCAAAAAAAGGATGGAAATTAGTGATTTTTTACCCGGTTTCAAGTCCGAAAAATACACTCTATTTTTATTTTAGTATACTTTTTTCGTTATTCACCGTAATGTTATTAACAAAATGCGTATTTTATTAACATTAATCGGAAATATGTTCATTTTTAATTAAATAACCATTAAATTTGTACGTTATGAGAATTATTTCGATTGTAATTAAATAACCCCTTTTATTAACCTTTAAAAAATATTAACATGAACAAAGCTGAATTAGTTAATGCAATTGCCGAAAAAACAGGTTTTACCAAAGTACAAGCCAAAAATGCTCTCGAAGCAGTTATGGAAGTAACTTCTGATGCGCTAAAAAGAGGTGAAAAAGTTTCTTTAATTGGATTTGGTACTTTCGCAGTTACAAAACGTGCTGCAAGAAAAGGTCGCAATCCACAAACTAAAAAAGAGATGCTTATCCCTGCGAAGAATGTTGTTAAATTCAAAGTTAGCTCTGAGCTTGCTTCACAGGTTTAATCCTTTTTGCAATGTAAAAGTTAAAAGCCCGTTCTATGAAAATGGGCTTTTTTTTTGCCCTTTTAGTTCTTAAGAAATGTCAGCAAAGGAAAACAGCTTTTCAAAAGAGAAAATTATTAACTATTTAACGGATTTCATCTCCGTAGAACGACAAAACAGACTTTTGCAAGTGTTAAATCAGCGAACAAGATATTTAACAGTCGTAATTGAAGACCTTTTTCAAACGCAAAATATTAGTGCCGTGCTTCGCACTTGTGAATGTTTCGGCATTCAAGATGTTCATATTATAGAAAAGGATTATGATTTTCAAATTCATAAAGCTATTTCTATGGGGGCAAATAAATGGTTGACGTTATACAATTATAAAAATGAGCCTAATAATACGGTTAAATGTATTCAGCAACTTAAAAATAAGGGATATTGGATAATTGCTACGGTGCCAACTCCGGACAGTGTTTCCATTTATGATATTCCACTGGATAGACCGTCCGCTTTCTGTTTTGGTACTGAGTTGACAGGATTATCGGAAGAGTGCATTGCTATGGCTGACCAGAGGGTAACGATTCCTATGCACGGGTTTACCGAAAGTTTTAATATTTCCAATTCGGTAGCCATTATATTGGCTCATTGTGTGAAAAAAATGAAAGCGGAAATTTCTAATTGGGAATTATCGCAAGATGAGAAAAACGATTTATATTTCGAGTGGCTGCAAAAATCGATAAAAGAGTCGGACTTTATTATTCGCGATTACAAAAAACGCCACAATTTATAGAAAATAAAAAATGAAAAAAAAGATACAACTTTTATTAAAAAAAATTGTATCTTTGCACCCAAATTTATTGGTGTTAATAAAATAGAATTGAGTAATGAAAAGGACATATCAACCCTCGAATAGAAGGCGAAAAAACAAACACGGATTTAGAGAAAGAATGTCTACTGCCAACGGTCGTAGAGTCTTAGCCGCCCGCAGGGCTAAAGGAAGAAAGAAGTTAACGGTTTCTGACGAAAATTTAGGAAAGAAATAGAGTTGGTAAATTCTATTTTTAATAATATTAAAGTTTATTGTACGCGAATTACAATAAGCTTTTTTTTTGTATTTTTGACTCCTTAATGTTAAATCTAAAAAAATATGAATAATCTCTTTAATCCTTCAGTCTACCAATCAAGGCGTGCAAAACTTGTCGCCGAAATGAAATCCGGCGTAGCTCTTTTCCTTGGGAATCACGAGTTGCCTATGAGTTATAAAGCCAACACCTTCCCATTCAGGCAAGATAGTAGTTTTTTATATTTTTTCGGTCTCTCGCTACCTAACTTAGCCGCCATTATTGATTTTGACGAAAACCGTGAAATCCTATTCGGCGATGATATTGACATTGACGACATCATTTGGATGGGGGTACAACCCTCTATGCAGGAGCTCGGCGAGAGAGTAGGAGTGAAGGAGGTACGTCCTTTTTCAGAATTAAAAAAATATATCCAAGGTAGAGAATTGCATTTTTTACCGCCCTATCAGGCAGAAAATAAAATATTACTTTTCAATTTAACAGGCAAGAGTATAGAAAAACTAGGCGAACTCTCTTCCGTTCCTCTTATACAAGCTATTGTCAAGCTACGTTCTAAGAAAGAGGCTATTGAGATTGAGCAAATTGAAGAAGCATGTAAAATCGGGGTGCTTATGCACGAGACGATCATGAAATCGTGCAAAAGTGGAGTTTCTGAGCAATATTTAGCCGGCTTGGCGGAGGGAGTTACGCTTTCATACGGGAAAGGCGTTTCTTTTCCAGTAATTCTATCACAACGCGGCGAAGTACTGCACAATCATCGTCATGATGGAATTTTGAATA
>DUOL01000241.1 GCA_012838875.1 Bacteroidales bacterium
AGTTGTAATTGTTTACTTATGCTTTTTGTCAATAGCAAAACTTTTACATCTTTGTTTTTCTTAGTTAGATGTGTTAATGTGTTTTCGTCTATATAGTTGTTAATCAGCACTATGCTGTTTTTAGCAGAACGAATAATTTTGGAAGCTAACTCATAAGCATCGAAAATTTGTCCTTCAAAAAATACGCCTTGAGTGGGAATGGATTCTTTGTTGTCTAAAGCTTTAAAAACTTGTTCAAGTTTTTGGTCGGTTTCTAATTGTTTTCGCTCAATACCGTCCATTCGTCGCAACAATCCACTATGACTTGCAATGAATCTTCGCATTTCTACAAAAGCATTGATAATTTGAATGCTTACTTTTATAGCTCTATCACTTCGCAACACAGCAGAAAGCATTGCGATGCCTTGTTCTGTAAATGCATAGGGATTAACTGAGGAATGTTTTAAAGATTCGAACCGGTCACAATTTGTGACCAGTTCCATTTTTTCGTTGTCAGTAAGTTGAAAACGAAACCGTTGTGGAAATCTTTCTATATTTCGTTTGACGGCTTGATTTAAAACCTTAGTTTCTACCTGATACATTTCTGCTAAATCACGGTCAAGCATTACTTGAGTATTTCGAAAAATACAAATTCTATTTTCGATTTCCTTTTGTGGTATGGTTAGTTCATTACTCATGAGCTGCTGATTTTAACATTTTATGTTTTTGTGATAATTTTTCAATAAATGTGACCTCAAGTTTCCCATTATTACATTATGTGTAGTGATTGTCGCAAATTTTGCGACAGTTGAAATCTTTTCTGATTCGTAATTCGTAATTTATCATTCATACGCTGCTAATCCTGAAATTTCACGTTCTTGTGCTAATTTTTTTAATAGTGGTACTAAGTCCTTCATTAATGCCAATTCTTTTGTTTGGCGTTCTTTCCATCTTAGTCCTAACGGCTCTAATAGGTCGGTTAGTTTTTCTCCGTCAAAAATCATACGGCTCATAATTTGTTCTACAAAAACTTTTAAATCTTTAGTTTCTAATCCGTTTTTGTTGGCAATTTCAGCTAATTCTTCATTGTATTTATCATCTTTAAATTTATCGTAACCGTTACGCAAAGTTTCTACGTCTTGTCCGCTGTTCCAATCCAAACTATTAATGTATTCTGTCAAATCTTCTTGTTCTTCCATTAAGTTTGCATTTGAGCTTAACAAACTAATAATTTGTGCCTTAGTCATTTTTTGTTTGGAAGGTTTTTTTTGTGTACTGTCGGCAATCAGATTCATGATGTAATCGTAATCAATAATTGCGGAAGCAAAAAGTATAAACTCAAAATCAAGTTGCTGAATATCGGGTGGTGCTTGGTCGCCTTTCTTTTGCTGTATTGTTCTTAACTGTTTTGCTGTTTCAATGTACGAACAGCGAAATTCCAATAATTTTTCTTTTGGTAAAATTGCCTCTATTTCAGCTTGTTGTCTTTTATCTATGTCGGTGTATTGGTCAAGTTGAGTTTTTAATCGTTGTATTTCTTTAAAGTTTTTTATAAATGCAATTTTTGCGGCATCGCCCCTCAGATTATACACTTCTTGTGGTTCACATGCTAAATCATGCTTACACAAAAAACCTCCTAAAGTTTCAACAGCCTTTTTATATTTTTCAATAATCACGGGGGCAGGCTCAACTAACCAAATCTTTTTGGCTTCACCGCTATCTTCTCCCGAAAATAGTGCAATAGCTTGATCTACTGTTTCCTGTTGTGAACGGAAATCTAAAATATTGCCGTAAGGTTTGGTATCGTTCAATATTCGGTTAGTACGAGAAAAAGCCTGAATTAATCCGTGATATTTTAGATTTTTATCCACATACAGCGTATTTAAGTATTTGCTATCGAAGCCTGTGAGCAACATATCCACTACAATGGTAATGTCGATTTTGTTTTTCTGTGGATAATCTTTATTACTGTACTTTTGATTTTTTATCCTCTGTTGAATGTCTTGATAATATAAATCAAAGTCGTAAATATTGTGATTAGTGTCAAATAGTAAGTTGTAATCTTTAATAATGGCTTTTAATGCAGCTTTTTTTTCTTCGGGATTTTGTTTATTATCTTCTTTTTCTTGTGCTAAATCCTCTTGAATCTGCTGAATATCTTTATTGTCTTCAGCAGGCGGGGAAAATACGCAAGCAATGTTTAAAGGAATATAATCAGGATTTTCACTTTGTTTCTTTTTCTGAATTTTTTTGAATAACTTATAAAATTGAATAGCATTATTAATAGATGCTGTTGCAAATAGAGCATTAAAACGCCTTGAATTAGTTGCTGCATTATGTTTTTCTAAAATAGCTTCCACAATGGCTTGTTGAGTAATAGATTCGCCTTGTTTTGCATTTTCATTCCCTTTAGCTTTAAAATAATCAATGTGAAAACGAAGTACGTTTTTGTCGTCAATAGCATGTGTTATGGTATAGGTATGCAGTTGTTTTTCAAAAATATCTTCTGTAGTTTTGTAAGAGGCATATTCTCCCTCTCTGATACTGTAAGTTGCATTTTCTTCAAAAATAGGGGTGCCTGTAAAACCAAATAATTGAGCATGTGGAAAAAACTCTTTTATCGCTTTGTGATTTTCACCGAACTGTGAACGGTGGCACTCATCGAATATGAATACCACACGTTTATTGCGAAGTGGCTCTAAGCGTTCTTTGTAATTCTTTTTGTATGTGTCATCTAAAGCTAATCCCAATTTTTGAATAGTAGTTACAATCACTTTGTCAGCATAGTCAGTTGATAGCAAACGTCTTACTAATGTTTCGGTATTGGTGTTTTCTTCAACGCTTCCTTCTTGAAATTTATTAAATTCTTCTCGTGTTTGTCGGTCAAGGTCTTTACGGTCGACTACAAACAAACATTTTTCAATATCATCATTGTTTTTCAGTAAAGTTGATGCTTTAAACGAAGTTAAAGTTTTACCGCTTCCTGTGGTGTGCCAGATGTATCCGTTTCCTCTGTTTTGTTTAACGCATTCATCAATTGCTTTTACTGCATAAATTTGATAGGGTCTCATGATTAACAATTTCTGTTCACTTTCGACCAAAACCATATATTTGCTAATCATTTCGCCCAATGTGCATTTTTTGAGAAACCTTTCCGTAAAATTTTCTAAACGATTAATTTTCTTATTATTTTCGTCTGCTAACTCATAAACCGGAAGAAACTGCTCATCTGCATTAAAAGCAAAATGTTGTTTCTTATTGTTGGCAAAATAATATGTTTTACTGCTATTGCTTACGATAAATAATTGCATAAAACACATTAAAGAATTGCCGTATCCGTTTCCTGCATCATTTTTATAATCCACAATTTGTTGCATTGCTTTTCGTGGAGAAACATCAATTTTTTTTAATTCGATTTGTACTAGTGGTAAGCCATTAATCAATAATATAACATCGTAGCGATGACTACTATTTTCAGTATTCATGCGTAATTGATTAACGACCTCATAATCATTTTTACACCAATCTTTGATATTTACCAAGGTGTAATGTAAAGGCGTCCCGTCTTCACGCTGAAAATAATTTTGTTCACGAAGCATTTTTGATGCTGCAAACACATCAGGATTGATAATTTCGTCTCGTAAACGTAAAAATTCATTGTCAGAAAGATTTACACGATTCAATGCTTCAAACTTTTTCTTAAAATTTTGTTCAAGAGTTTTGCGGTCAACTATATCGGGGCGATAGCTGTACTTTAACTCTGCAAGCTGTTTGATGAAAATTTCTTCTATTTGATATTCTTTTTTCATTATTTTTTTAATTCAATTTATGTCTATCAAATAATTTTAGCAAAAATATAAAATTATCTTGTTAAAAAAATAAGATATTTTAAGTAGATACAAAAAATGGTGTAATTTACTTTCCGCTTGCTTCCGCGTGAGGCGCTTAGGTGGAAAGCCCGCAAGGGCGGAAGCCGCTGGGGACGCGGCGGCAAAAAAGCGAGCTTGTAAGCTCTTTTTGCCGCCTTGCGTCCCCACGGCTTGTGCCCGCGGACTTG
>DUOL01000044.1 GCA_012838875.1 Bacteroidales bacterium
AGGAAATACGTTGAATTTCTTTAATAGCGTCGGCTTGAGCACCAGCGGGAATAGAGGGGTTGATGCGTTTTACGGCGTTTTGTAAACGACCAAGTAATAAAACCTGCTCAAAGCTTTCCCTTTCAGGTGTTTTGCTGTCAGGAGCAATATTTGGTGCATAAATATACTCGTAACCGAGCTTTTCTAATAACTCAATGGCGAAGAATTCGATGGTATTTTCTGTTATTTTATTCATCACATATAAAAAGCATAAGATTCTTTTGGCTGTTCGTTTTCTTCAAGATATTTCATTATTTCACCTACTCGTCTTGCGCAACCAATTGTTATTGGGTATTTATTATCAAATTGTGTATTGTTCCAATTCATTTTTGTCAAGCCAAGAATTTCTTTGCAAACTGTCTTTACAGATGAAACAGAACTTACTATTCGCACTTCTAATGGAGCAGGAATATACATTCCAGGATAAGTTTGATATTGATGAACTGAACCTCTGGTGTAAAGTATGTGTCTTTCTTCTGTTAAAGAAAACATAGAACCTCTTACTGGTGGATAGAGATTGTTTCTAAAAAAGCGTAAATCTGTTTCCTTAACAGTTAAAATGTCGTATTCTGAAATACCCAGTTCCTGCATTGCTTGAATAAAGCCATCAAGTTCATCTTCATAGTATTTTGAAGTTTTATGTAAAACGACTCGACCGGGCATTGTGCCTGTAGCAAACTTGTATTTAATCAATGCTTCTTTTAGTAAAGTTAAAGATTGTTCTAAAGATAAGTGTGGTTTTCTATCGTCTTTATCTTCTACAACGGGGGTTCCACGAAGTATTACGCCTTTCCCATTTTCATTGAAAATTTGTGCCAAACTGGTTTGAATAGTTGTCTTGTCCCTGCTTCTGTAAAAACCAATACCGACAAAACATACTTTTGGTCTGTTTTCGTCAATCTCTAACTTCCATGGAATAGTTTGAAGTCCCTTGTAATAAAGAGCAGTGCAAAAATTCCAAGCCTTTGTTGCAGCGTCTTGTGATTTGTTGCTGTCGTGCATTACATATTCTCTTAATAACTGAATGGGGGTGTTGTATCTCATTGCACGAGCTTTTAATGCTCTCCTGAAATTTACTTCTAATTCAGTTTCTTCATTATCTTCAGCTATTTGTTCAACGGATTCATCATCTATGTTTTTATTTACAATTTTTCCTTCAAAACTTTTTGGTACAATACATATTATAACATCGCAGTTTTTAATATCAGAGAGAAAGCCAATATTTTCAGCAAATAGCTCTACCGCATCCAATACTTTCTTATCTCTATTACGTTCTTTTAGAATCTCTTTAATGTCATTTGGTGAGAGAATCCTCTCATAATTAGAATCATAAATAAATTTAGCACAAAACCCATTATCTTGATTGAAACCCGGAAACGACTTGAACAATCCTTTTTGCTTACCCTCGGACTTTGCTGGAATATAGCTTTCAAACCTTTTTAATAATTTTTTTAGGTTCTCGATGTCTTCTTCAATACCAATTATACCAAGAAGTAATTGATTTTTCCTCGCTTCAATAACTGTGTCATACACATTAAATTTAGCAATTCCCTCTCTCGGACAAATACTTTTGCCTTCACCAAATAATAAAAAAGGTTCTTGAATGTAGTCAGCTTTCATAGTCCAAATAAATTTACGTTTCCGTCTTTGTCAGTGAGTTTTTTTCGTATACTAATTTCTTCCAAGTTATTCCAAACAGAGTCTGGTACAATAGGAGTAAAATCAACCTTTTCAATTTGCTCTAATTTTAAAAAAGGGTATTCTTTGTATTCAATAAATAAGGATTCCATTTGTAGAGGTTGTAAATAATGAAGAATGAAATTAAAATGATTAAAAACATGCATATTTCGTTCTTTCTTTTTTAACCATTGAATGTTTTTGAAAGCAGAATCACAAACAGTCAAATTATTCCAAAGAAAAATCCAATCAGGCCTTAGAAATAGATACCATTCGTTATCTAAGTTTTCAAAACCTGTCCTAAAGGCAAGGCATTTCAAATTATACACTTTTGTTTTATCTTTTAGATCATATTTGATATCAACAACTTTTCTTTTTGCTTTTTTCTTTGTTTTTGTCCATGTGTGTGAACGTGGTTGCCAATTACCAGCATCATCTTTCTGGGTTGGTAGAAAAGCAAATAGTTTTTCATTTTTAAACCATTTGATTGCATGTTTATGAAGTTTAGTTTCTAAGCATTTTTTCAACAAATATTTGAATTGTGACAAATGATTTGGAGATGCATTATAAAATTCATCACAGGCAAATTGCTCAGCTGTTCCCCTGTCAATTATTTTTGTTAATCCAACAGAACTATCTTGTAGATTATGAAAGGTAATGATTTTTCCATTCCAGACTACCCAGTCGTGTGGGAATGAAATATCTTGCATATACAATGCAGACACAGCATAATCGTGAAGGCTAGGTTTATAGAATGGTCTCTTCCTTTCTTTGTTATATTGCTTTACAGTCTTTTTGTTAATATCTAAGTCTGCAATGAATATATAGCTTGGGAACTGGACTTTTACAAGGTTAGAGTAAACTGGCTCAGTTTTATTGAAATATTCATTTTGTTTCTTGTCAATCTCTGTTTTTAAAGCTTTTTCTAATTCTTTTTCTAACTCGAAAGCATTATTAATAGTTTTGCGAAAATAGTTTAGCTCTACACGTCTTTCAAAATCTTTCTGTAAAGGTTCTTTTGTATAAGTGGTGTTGATTACTAATATTGGAATGCCTTTATTTTTTGCAGTTAGATATTCCAGTTCAGTAATGGATTCCTTTCCTTCGGGTTGCCAACCATATCGACTACCTAAAATAAGCACGTAAATGTCTGATTCCATTACTTTAGTAAGGCAAGCGGTAAGTGAATCAGTGCTTTGAGCTTCCATTGTCTTTTCAGACATTACAGGAAAGCCACCAACCTTAATTACAGCATTATACGCAGCAGTTCTTTCGATTGCTAAATCGAAAACTGTACTACTAATAAATATTTTTGGTTGAGTAATAAACATTATATGATTGTATTTTCCATTTCCACCCTCACCTCACCACTCATTAACTTGGGCAATAAAGTATCACGCAAGGCGGTGAGAGTGCGGATTTGGGTTGTGTTTGATTTGAGCTTTTGAAATAGCGGTTCTGTCATATCAATAAATTCTATAACAAGCCTTTTGGGATATTTGGGAAAATCAATAGATTTAAGATTTGCTTGATTAATCTTAGGTTGGACAGCTCCTGTAACTATCTCATCAATATTTTTCTTTTTCAAATATATCCAAATAAAAAAATTATTATATGGAGGTATAGCCTGTATTACATGAGCATGGTTGTTAACCCAAAATTTTCCAGTCGCATATTGTAGTACAGGATAACCTTCATTCGTCCTTACCGTTCCATCTTCTCCAAGCAAAATATATTCGCCATCAAAAATATAGTCATTAATATAGTCCATTATTTCTGCAGCACCATAATATGGATATAATTGTCCATCTTTTTTCTTATCTCTTTCCATTTTGGACAGCGGAATTCTAAGATTATCATAAATCTCAATAACTTCACCCAAATCGCCCTCCTCCCACTCCTCCTTTTCCTCCTCCACAAACCACTGCCTAAACAGTGTTTCTGCCATTTTTTCAAGGGTAGCGTTTTGGCGGTGAAGCAGATCTATTTTATCATCAAGACTGGAAAGAACAGAAGCGATGGATTTTTGTTCGGAAAGAGGGGGTAACTTAATTTCAAGGTTTTCTAGCTGTTTTTTAGTTATATTAGAGAATATAGAACCTGTGGCACTAGAAAGTAACACCTTTAAATTATAATCTATAATCCCCCTTAAAAAGCATCTATATTCAGAGCCACTCTTATGACGAATTGCAGCTAATCCACGTCCAATAGAATATCTCTTATCCGCCCAATTCATTCGCCCAGTAGAGCCTCTTACACAAAAAAGTAAATCTAATGGTCTGCATTCGCGTTTTGAATCTATCGTATATTGTACGGCTTTTGGATTTTTGATTTTAAATTCTGTAGGTCCATTTAACAATGGAATACCATTCCCAATTGTATTACAGGTTTCACCTTTTGGCGATTGTCCCATTTCAATATCTGCTATTTCACCTAAAGTTGTTTTTTTCCACTCACTCATTTATCTTAGTTTTTACAAGGTTATCGGAAATGATTTCGTTTGAGCGTGCTTTTTCTTTTAGGTGTTCTTTGCCATTTATGAAGTAACGATAAGTTGGTTTAGTTTTGCCAATTTTAACAAATACACCAATCAGATATTTGTATTTTTCTTTTGGGCTGGTTAGGTCTTCAAGTTTTTTTAAGTCAGTATTAATATCATTGTTCCACCATCCCTTAAATTCGACTACTAGCTTATTTTCTTCGTTTGAATCTCGTCTGTGAATTATTAAATCCGGTCTTAGCCCATTGGGGAAACGTCTTGATTTTTTAGCATTTCCATGATTCTTGTTGTATTCGGAATCCAAGTCTAGTGTTTCATAACATGTTCCTTGAAGTAAATTGCTTAAATGAATTCCTGTTCTAAAAACAAATGCTTGTTCTAAACCAACTTTACATCCCTTTGAAAAATGCAGCAAACACCTATCTTCCTCATAAACCGCATTAACTGCATTTTGTAGAAGTTCATCTAAATATGCTTGCTCTTCACTCATTGTTATTAGTTTTTACAAGGTTATAGGAAATATATCGTTGAAAAATTAGCTTAGTTATCATTTTCAAAAATATTTAAGTAAGGTTCAAAAATAAAAATACGGTTACGGCTTTGTCCGGTAAGTTCTTTTAAATATTTTTTTTCTTGCATCTTTGCTACCAAATCATTGGCAGCCTTATAGCTTAGGTTACAAATTTTGGCTGCATGGTCGATTGTAACAACGGGTTCTCGAAATAAAGCTGTTAATAAGGTTAAAGCGGAATTACTCCTTCGTCCAAAAGTTGAACTTATTCTATTTTCAATGTTTTCCTTTAGTTTAAGAATATTTGAAAGTGTATCTACAGACTGGGTTGCTGTTTGTTCAATGCCAACTAAAAAGTACTTTATCCATTGCAACATATCATTATGAGTACGTACGCGATTTAAATTGTCGTAATATAAGCCCTTGTTTTTTTCAAAATAAAGCGACAAGTAAAGCAATGGTTTATCTAAAATTCTTTCAGATACAAGGTATAAAGTAATCATCAGCCGTCCAATACGTCCATTCCCATCTAAAAATGGGTGAATCGTTTCAAATTGATAATGAACTATAGCAATACGTACTAATGCCGGTACATTTATTTCATCATTGTTTAGAAATTTTTCCAAATCGCCCATTAATTCGTTAATTAATTGATGTGTTGGAGGTATAAAAACGGCATCAGCTAGTGAATTGCCACCAATCCAGTTTTGACTGGCTCGGTACGTTCCCGGAAGTTTATTCTCGCCACGAACACTTTGTAGCAAGATTTGATGAGTTTTTTTTAATAATCGTGATGATATAGGCAATTTTTCTAGCTCTATAATAGCTTCATTTATTGCTCTAATGTAATTATTTATTTCCTGCCAATCGTTTCTTCTTTCAGGACGAATCTCTTCAATAGGCAATAAAGCTTCATCCATATTGGTTTTCGTTCCTTCAATCCGACTGGAAATTACCGCTTCTTTAGTTACATGTAATTGAATAAAAAGGTCAATATTAGGAACCAATCGCGCAAAAGAGTTAAGTTCACCCAGTTTTATCGCAGCTTTTTCTATCAAACGGTTTATTATGGGTGTTTTCCATATCCACTCATCATTTATTTTACTTGGAACAAAATATTTGTAACCTAATTGGGTTTCAAAATGTCCGGCTTTATATTTTTCAAGTTCAATCATATTTTTATTAATAAACTATAAATGCAATTAAAAGTTTTATTTTACTTTATTAAGTTAAAGTAAAATAAAAACTCTTTTATTTTACTTTTGTTGTTCCATTTTTATTTTTAAAAGATTTGCAGAAATAATCTCATTTAATCTTGCTTCTTCCTTTAGCTGTTCTTCAAATTCTGCTTTTAAGGCGGTGAAACGCTCCTCAAAGTCAAAATCGTCATCTTCTTCGGGTAAGCCTACGTATCTGCCAGGGGTGAGGACATAATCCAGTTCGGCTACTTTGCTGATGGGAACGGAAGCGCAGAAACCGGAGATATCCTCATAACCTTCACGTTCTCTCCAATTATGGTATGTGTTTGCAATTTGCTGAATGTCCTCTTTAGATAGCTCACGAGTGCGGCGATTTATTAAATGCCCGAGATTTCTAGCGTCAATAAATAAAATCTCCTCACTACAATTATTCCCCTCCTCTGGAGGGGTGCCCTTTAGGGCGGGGTGGGTCATCTCCTCTGACGGCGTGCCCTTTAGGGTGGGGCGATTCCTATTCCTCCTTATAAACCATAGCGAAGCGGGTATTTGAGTATTTAAGAAAAGTTTTGCAGGCAGATTGACGATACAGTCAATCAAATTGTTTTCAATCAAGGATTTTCGGATGTCTCCTTCGCCGGATGTTTTGCTTGTAAGTGAACCTTTAGCCAATACAAACCCCGCTTGTCCGTTAGGTGCTAAGTGATAAAGGAAATGTTGAATCCAGGCATAGTTGGCATTACCAGCCGGTGGTACTCCGTATTGCCAGCGTCCGTCATTGCGTAGTAAGTCGCCTCCCCAGTCACTGTCGTTAAAAGGTGGATTGGCAATAATGTAATCAGCTTTCAAATCTTTATGTGCATCATTCAGGAAAGAGCCCTCGTTGTTCCATTTTACCTGTGAGCTGTCAATACCACGAATGGCAAGATTCATTTTACACAGACGCCAAGTGGTCTGGTTGCTTTCCTGTCCGTAAATAGAGATGTCGTTCACTTTTCCTTGATGTTCGTTAACAAATTTTTCACTTTGGACAAACATACCACCCGAACCGCAACAAGGGTCGAAAACTCGTCCTTTATACGGCTCTAACATTTCAACCAACAGTTCAACAATACTCCGAGGAGTGTAGAACTGCCCCCCTTTCTTACCTTCGGCAAGGGCAAACTCACCGAGAAAATATTCAAAAACATGTCCGAGAACATCGGCGCTGCGGGCTTTAGTATCACCAAGAGCAATATTGCCGACTAAGTCAATCAGTTCACCCAAACTTGTTGGATCAAGGTTTTGTCGGGCATATACTTTGGGTAAAACACCTCTCAATGAAGGGTTCTCTTTTTCAATGGCATCCATTGCTTCGTCCACAAATTTACCAATATCGGGTTGTTTTGCCTTTGATAATAATAAATTCCAACGTGCCGCCTGCGGTACGAAGAAGACATTTTCACCGTTGTATTCATCTTTATCTTCAGGGTCGGCACCCTGTTCTTCTTCAGCTTTTAACTGAGCATATAATTCTTCGAAAGCATCGGAAATGTATTTCAGAAAAATTAATCCTAATACTACATGCTTATATTCGGCAGCATCAATGTTTTTTCTCAATTTATCTGCTGCCTTCCAGAGTTGCTTTTCTAAAGGTTCTCCTGCTTGATTGTCACGCACTGCCGAAGTCGTACTGTTTGTCCCTTTTTTTGTCATACGTTGTTCAAAATTAGTTAAGTTTATTTTTTTAATAACTCCTCGCAAAATTAAGAAAAATACAAATATAAATAGATTGAGTTGTTTCCCTCACATCTCCACTACCGTTATCCCGTCTCCGCCAAATTCGATTTTCTCGTCTCGGAAAGTGCGAACCTCTTTCTGCTTGCCTAAGAAATCACGGATTAGCCTTCGTAAAATTCCGTTACCCTTGCCGTGCAAAATCTTAAACTCTTTGACATTAAGCAAAATCGCTTCGTCAATATAGAGAGTTAATTCTTGTATCGCTTCTTCTCCCCGTTTCCCTCGTAAATCTATCGTGGGTTGAAACATGACGACCTTTTTATTCATAATGTCGGAAAGTGTCTTTCCGTCCCATTGTGTTATACTCTTGCTACGAAGTTGCTTCTCCGTAGCTTTGCTTACTTTTTTAACTTTATCAATGGTCGTTTTGTAGGCAATGGAATTGAATGAGACGACGATATTGTCTCTATTTTTTTCTATTACTTCGCCAACAGATTCAATTGAGGAAATGAAGACGGAATCCCCGATTTTTATCTCTTGTTCTGTGTTTATTGGCGTTTTCTTGGGTTTTATATCAATTTTTCTCTTTTTGGGCAAAAGCGGTCGCAGTGCCTCCTTCACTTCTATCGACTCTATCTCTTTCTTTAGCTCTTTTTTTAGATTATCAACCTCTTTCCTCAAAACTTTCGTTTTCTCGCTGTCGGCTTTTGATTCTTTGATTTCACGAATCGTTTTTTCAATAACTTTATTAGCACTTTCAATAATTTGAGTGGCTTGCTCTTTGGCTTGTTGTAAAATCTCTTTCCGCTGTTGTTCCAACTCTATAAATTTGGATTGATAATCTTCGATGAGCGAATTTAGCTGTTCATCGGCAAGATTGACCAGTTTTAACTGTTTCTCAATCTCTAATTTCTCTATTTCAATCTCATCTAATTTTCTTTCGTAATCTATTTGTGCTCTTCCCGATTTTAATATTGCTGCGTCTATAATTTGTCTTGAAAGTCCTATTTTATGAGCTATTTCATACGTAAATGAACTGCCCGGTTTCCCGATTTTAAGTTTAAATAGCGGTTTCATCGCTTTTGTATCGAACAACATGGCTCCATTGATGGCTTCGGGAAAATTATCGGGAAACATTTTTAAATTTCCGTAATGTGTTGTGATTATGCCAAACGATTTTCTTTCGTATATCTTTTCTAAGATTGCCTCTGACAAGGCGCCTCCTAAAGCCGGCTCCGTTCCCGAACCGAACTCGTCAATAAGAAATAACGAAGTGGCTCTTAAATGGTTGAGCATCGTGTTGAGGTTTGTTAAGTGTGAACTGTAGGTACTTAAGTCATTTTCAATAGATTGCTCATCACCGATATCAATAAAAAAGTCAGTAAAAATGCCCATTTCAGAACCCTCTTTCATCGGGACTAACAAGCCGCACTGCAACATATATTGTAACAACCCTACCGTTTTTAAACATACCGATTTGCCGCCTGCATTAGGACCGGAGATAATCAATATTCTTTGATTTTCCGTTAAAATAATGTCAAGCGGTTCTACGATTTTTTTACTCTCTTTAAAATTGAGAAACAGAATCGGGTGGATTGCTTTTTGCCAATTTATAAATGGTTTATCAATAATTTGCGGGAAAATAGCGTCAATTTCAACGGCAAATTTTGCCTTGGCTCGTATGAAATCAATACTTCCAAGAAAAGATTGTGACGCAACTAAATTGGGCAACGAAAAACGTATTTTTTCTGTTATCTGTGTTAAAATTTGAATTATCTCACGTTTCTCGGCATTCAGCAAATCCTTTAACTCATTGTTGAGGTCAAAAACTTCTGTCGGTTCGATAAAAACGGTTTGTCCAGTCGCTGATTCATCGTGTATAAATCCTGAAATCCGCCTTTTATAAGTTGATAACACCGGAATGCAAAGTCGTCCATTGCGAATGGTTATGACGCTCTCTTCATTGACAATCCCCTCCTCTTTCGTCTTTTTAAGCAGTTTCCCAATTTTCTTGTCTGCTTCAGCAGAAATTTTACGTATATCACTTCTAATCTTTGCCAATGCGGGTGAAGCCGTATCACGCACCTTCCCCTTAGCGTCCAAAATTTTATTAATCGCTCCTAAAAGTTCCGTTTCTGCTACTATAGGTTCGCTCAAACCATATAATTTCGGACACTTTCCCTCTTTGTGGCGAACGCTCAGATAAACTAACGTTTGTGTCGTTGATTGAATAACGGTACGTAAAAGACTTAATTCGTCAATCTCTATAACCGTTCCTTGAATATGTAGTTTGGCGTATAATTCACGTAAATCAAAATAGTCTTGAGCCGGAAAAGGGGATTCGTACAAGAGTAATAGGCGAAATTCGTTTACTTTTTCCAGTAAATCCGTAATCGTATCTATCTTAGTGGAGTAAATGATTTTATCGACCTCCTCTTTCCCCATTTCACTAATACATAGTGATTTAAGATAGTCTCGAATAATATTGAACCCGATTTTTTCTTCAAAAGCCTTAGGATAAATCATGGTAAACGAAAATAAGTATCAGGAAACAAAAATAGTGGAAATTTGCTCTGTTTTTGCAAAGAGATGAAAGTTCTACCTAATGACCGTAACATGCCCGACAGTTTCATAATACTCATCTTTTCCATACGAAAATTGTACTTTGTAAATATATACTCCGCCTTGAACGTATCCCTCTTTATTCTTTCCGTCCCAGCCCTCCTGCGGGTCGTGAGTTTCAAATAAAATCGTGCCTTCACGTGAATAGATGAAAAAAGAGTAATCTGTAATTGTGATAAAAGAGCAAACAGGCTTAAAGATTTGTGTTATTCCTCCTTTCGGACGAAAAGCATTAGGAATGTAAATAATAGGATTTTGATAGGCAATCACTTCGTTAGAGTAGCTTGAATCAATAAATCCATATTCGTTGGGACCGTTTTCAACTGCTAAAACTTTATAATAAAACCTATCTCCCGATTGCCTGATATTGATAACATTATCACTTTTATTTGTAATTCCTGTCGGCGTTGTGCCTACTTCAACGTAAAAAGGATCAACTTCGTCTTTTCGCTGTATAGAGTACATATCCACCCCATCTTGCCACCCGAGGTAATTGTTCCATTGCAAGAAATTTATATAATTTTCCGATTTTATCTGAAGAACAATATTGTGTACAATAGCGGATTCCGCCGTTTCCATGTAACAATCATTCTCAATAACCGCTTTGTAATAATAAGTTTTGTAGCGCACTTTCACATCACTATCGTAAAAGGTATAAGAATCGGTTCCGTTATAGGAAAGCGATGCATGATGGAGAAAATTGCCAAGAGAATCTGCACTTCGGTAAAGATGAACCCGAACAAAAGCGGGCGTATCTCCCGTAAAAACTTTTATTTTTATCTGCTCGTCAGGGGTAACGGAAACAGACCTAATATATACAAAATCACGGGCATCTTGAACGTGGTACGTAAAACAATATTCTGTCGAAGAAGCCCTAATATTTTCGGATTGATTGACTGCTTTGACAATAAAACAGTAATGGCTTTCAGGTATTAAATCCTCAAATGTATAATTCCGTACGGACGCATCGGTTGAACCCGCATATAAAAATTGACTGCTATCTATGGAGTAATAAATTTCATATTTAGCCAGTCCACCGGTCATATTATCGTAGGGAGACCACGATAAATAGGCGGTACGGGCACATCTGTCGTAGGTTGCCGCAAGTTGCATGTTCCTTTGTTGCAAAGACATCGGGCTGGAGTTGAGGCAACTATCCAGCGTTGCTATTCTGAAACGATGTATCTGTTGAGTCGGGTCGTGTAAAGAATCTACCCAAAAAGTGTTATGAATGCCGTATAAGGTATCAAGCGGAACCCATAAATTATCATCAAAATAGTAAATTATGTATGCATTAGCGTCAGAAGAAGTGGAAGGCGACCAGCCGAGTACAATTTGATTGTTCGCATTAACGGAAACACTGTCCAATTGAGGAATAGCCGGCGGAACCATATCTTGAAAAATATCTCCGATTTTTCGAGATATATTTTTACAACCGGAAGAATCGCTCAATTCAACCCTGTAGCTGATGGTCGCACTGCAAACATCTATGGTGTCACGAAAAGATAGGGCAGGACTGCTACCTGCATAATTCCATACGTTAAATGGAAACTCTTTATTAATGTCGTATGATGAGTTATAGGTTGGCAAACGAGGCGAAATAGGGGGCGACCAGTTGAGTAAAGCAATACCGTTTCCTGTATTGGTTAAGTAAAGTTCAATGGTTGCAAGAGTATCGGAAAAATAGGTGGAAAAAGATGAAATTGCCGCCACGTAATAATAACAGTTTTGTCCGTTTGCGTTCGCTCCGGCGTGAAAATAATCCGTTGTGTTAGAATTGTTTAAAATGGCTATTTGTGAAAACGGAGCAGTTAATGAATTGGAATAGAAAATCTCATAACGTACAAAATCACTAATATCCGTAGGAATTAGCCAATGTAAGGTAACGTCCCCATTGTTATCAACTTCCAAACAACGTAATTGCGGACTGTTTAAAGCGTGAGCAAAAAGAATCGTTAGAAAAAATATGAAAACTAAAACTGTTCTTTTCATGATGTTTTTATAACGACAAAGCGTCTTAATTAGTATTAATAGGTCTTTTCGATATAATTTGTTATAAAGTTATGTTTAAGTTTGAATTTATGCAGGAAATTTATCTATAAAGAACAATTTGTCCCTTTTCCAAATGCTTTTCACCGAATCTGTCTTTATAGGTAATGATATAAAGATAAGCTCCTGTTGGCGACTTTTTCCCTTCATAAGTTCCGTCCCAACCTTGAGTAATATATTTCGTGTGAAATAAGAGACGACCCGACAACTCAAAAATAGACATTTCAAAATTATAAATATCAATGGGAGACTCAACTCTAAATTCGTCATTAAGACCGTCTCCGTTAGGAGTAAACGCATTCGGAATGTAAAGACTACAGTCAAAAACATTAACACGAATCGCTAAAGTCGTATCTTTACCGTCAGGTTTAACTGCATCAACATAAAAAATTTCATTTTCAGTCGGATAAAATTCTAATGTGGGTGAATTTGCTCCAATATGCCAATATACTTTTGGTGAATTTTTCACAAAAAGAACAAGTTTTGAATTTTTACAGAGAGTCGTATCATTACTATACTCCAAACGAACTACTTCTTCGGGTTCTGCCGGTGTTTTATCGGTTGTCGACGGCTCCGTAGCAACGACCTTCTCTTCCATGTCGGGGGGCGTTACTGACACAGCGGGCGTAGGTAATAATTCAAGTTTTTGATGATTGGTTTGGGGAATTGGCAGTAGCTTATCCTCCGAAATTTCCGGTTTTAGCGGTGCAGGCTGACTAATATTTTGATTTATAGTCGGTGCAGTTTGCAAAGGTTTGGAAACGGGAGCCGAAGAAGTTTCTACCTCCTCCGTAAGAGCAACATTAACAACAGCTTCGGGAATAGCTTGTTCTTTTTTCTCTATCGTAGAAAACTCTTCAACTTTAGTTGTTTTATCATCGAAGATATTAATCAATAAAACGGTGGTAACAATAGCAACTGCTGTGATAATAGCAATTGTATAAGAAGTAGGATTTAAAAATCTCTTTTTTCGATTAAAAGAGCGTAATCCTTTATCATTTTCAATTTTTTTCCATAGATCGTCCGATGGAGCCGAATTAAAATTCTTAAATTTTTCACGAAATAATTTTCCTATCTCTTTCTCTTTCATCATTCTTTATAATGTTTCCAAATTATTTTTCAAATAATTTTCTATCTTTTTTTTAAGAGCTTGTTTAGCTTTAAACAGTTGTGTTCGTACTGTAACCGGCGAACAGCCTAACATTTCTGCAATCTCTTTATGAGAATAACCCTCAATTTCATAGAGATTAAATGCGGCACGATATCCGTCGGGCAACTCATTAATAAAATTAAGAAGCATTTTCAATGTCGTAGCATCAGAATCAACCACTGTAACATCTTTTATACTCTCCTCTATTTCATCAATATCAACGTCAAACCCCTTAGCTATTTTTTTTTTATACGCATTAATAGCCGTATTCACTGTAATTTGCCTAACCCAAGCTTTCAAAGAACCTTCCCCACGATATGACCCGATTTTTGTGTAAATCTTAATAAAAGAATCATGCAAAATATCCTCCGCCTCCATTTCATTCTTTGCATATCGCAAACAAATACCCATCAGCATATCTGAGAAAAGTTGATATAATAATTTTTGGTACTTTTCTTTCCCTGCTTTACACCCATCGATAATTTCTTGCTCATTAATCATTAATTTCCCAAATACGTTAGATAAGACAAAAAAATAGTCTATTTGTTGCTTTTAATTTTATTTTTGCAAAAATAAAAAACATCTTTGAAGTTTGAAAATTAATAAGGCATATTTTAAAAATAGTGATGTTCTGTTTTTGGCGAGAGATTTAATCGGAAAATATTTCTTTACGCTAATAGGAGGGCAGATTACAGGCGGAATAATTACCGAAACCGAGGCTTACAAAGGAGTTACCGACAAGGCATCGCATGCGTACGGCGGCCGAAGAACGAAAAGAACCGAAACAATGTATGCCGAAGGCGGTGTTTTATATGTTTATTTGTGCTATGGCATGCACTGTTTAACCAATTTTGTTACGAACGAAGCGGAAACGCCGGACGCTATCTTGATTAGAGCCGTTTATCCGACTCACGGAGAAGAGTTAATATTAAAAAGAACGAACAAAAGTTCTATTACACACAATATTTTGCAAGGACCGGGGAAGGTTTCCAAAGGGCTTGGGATTACGTTGGCGGAAAATGGAAAGTCGCTAGCGACTGAGCGTATATGGCTCGAAGATAGAGAGTTAGTTATTGCGGCGGAGCATATAATCGCCTCTCCTCGCATTGGTGTCGATTATGCCGGCGAAGATGCACTGCTTCCCTACCGTTTTTTTATAAATCATAAACTTCTCGAGCAACAATATTTATAAAATATAATTATGGATGACAAATTAGTAACCGTATTATTTTTTGATAACGTTCAACAAGCCTATATTTTGCAAGCCGAGTTGGACTCTTTCGGAATCACCTCTTATATTGCCGATGAATTTATGTCACAAATGTATGCTTTCTCGTACGCAGTAGGAGGTGTCAAAGTGCAAGTTAGAGAAGAGGATTTTGAAAAAGCAAAAAAGCTTTTAAAAGAATTAGGATACGAAAAATAATTATAATTATAATTAGGGCGTGCCCCCTCGCTTCGCTCGGGGTCGGCGCCCGGTTCCAAGTCCGCGGGCACAAGCCGTGGGGACGCAAGGCGGCAAAAAGAGCTTACAAGCTCGCTTTTTCGCC
>DUOL01000242.1 GCA_012838875.1 Bacteroidales bacterium
AACGCATTTCCTCCCACTTTCGTAGGAGGAAATGCTAACGACAAGCGGTTTTACAAGAACCGCTAAGCAGATTGGCATTCACACCACGACCGCCTCTGCTTTTTGCCGGGCCAACACACGTGCTTCGTTGTAATGCTCAAAGTTTAAAATTTCTGTACAATGAAACCTTAGAAAACAACATCAACTATGAATTAGGAATTGAAGAGGTCTTTTATAAAAGTCTATCGCTCAATGAGTTGAAAACAGAAAACAACCCCGAGGGGGTGCCATGATTGTAGCAAAAAGTAAACCCCAAGAGCCTTGAGAACCCTGAAGGGGTGGCATGATAAAAATTAAGAAATAAGAATTGTTTAATTAGGAGTCTATTCTTTCATTTTTTTATTTACCTTTGCCGTATCAATCCTCAAAGATTATGGAAACGTTGCGTTACTTCTACCACTCCGACCACCCCGACCATCTCGGTTCTACTTCGTGGGTGACGGACAGTGCGAAGAATGGGGTGCAGTATTGCAAGTATCTTCCATACGGCGAACCCCTTGTAGACCAACGGAGTACAACGTGGAGCAACCGCTATACCTTTAGCGGGAAGGAACGAGACAGCGAAACGGGCTACTCCTACTTCGGCGCCCGCTACTACCACCCCGACCTAAGCATCTGGCTTAGCGTTGACCCGATGAGTGATAAGTACCCCAACTTGACTCCGCATAATTATTGTGCGAATAATCCGGTAAAGTTGATTGATCCTAATGGAATGGAAATTATAGATGGCGGACCTGATGGACCAATGGGAACTAGTTATGAACTAAATAAAGGGAACATTCCTGCAACTACAAGTAGTACTTCTCCACCCAAAAAGGCAAACAACAATACAAATACTTCATCCGGCAAATCAAATAAAACTTCTACAAATAACCAAACTAAAAATAGTAGTAATAATTCAAATACATCTTCAACTTTAGATGATGTAACTTTAGGTATTGCAATAGAAACAGCAATGGTTTCAGGTGCTGCAGAATCATCGATTGCAACTGCCGCTACAGAAGCCGCTTCTGTTAAAGTTCTTACAAAAGTAGCAAAAGTTTCAAAAGGGATAGGAATTGGTGGAGGACTAGTATCTACCGCAGTATCTGCCAAAGAACTATCTAACAATCCAACTTTAGGGAATGGTGTAAAAACATTTATAAATGCAGCAGCAACTGTATCTGCAGTTTTTCCCGGTTGTGGAACTGCAATTTCGATTGGATTAACTGCATTTGATTATTTTGTGGGAGAAAATTTAAAATTTTATGAATACTTAGATAATGTACGTAGATAATAGATGATATTAAAATACTTTTTTATAATGTTATATAAAAGATTACTGAAATCTGATCTCTCAGAGTTTTCCAGATTCTACGCTAGTGCATTATATGGTCTTCTGGTTACACTGAATGCAATAGTAGTTTTTGGTTTTTTATCAAAATTAGATTTAGTGTCTTTCCCATTTAAAACCAAATATTCACCTTTATCATTACAATTCATAGTCACAATAATTATTTTTATTTATTTTTCAAAATCAAGAATAAACTCTTTATTGGTGGAGTTTTCCAATGAAAAATTCTTAAAAAAAAGAAGATCTTATAATTATATTTTTGTAATATACTTAGTATTAAGTATTGTTTTAGTATTTGTTGGACCATTCTATAAACCAGGATATTTACCATGATATTTTTTATGCTTGATATTGCTGCGATGAGATTAAATAGTTTTAAATATATCGTATTATTTCAGCCCCCTAATTCATCGGACAAAATTATAGTTTAAAAAATATCACTACTGACCGACTAAATTTTTCCAAAAAATAAATAAAGGGGGGGGGGACCGAAGTCTCGCCCCCTTGTTGTAATTTTGTATCGCTTAAAACACCATTACAACTATGAGCAAAAATACAACAAAAAATTTAGTCGGTCAGTAGTTTTTTTTTATAAATGTCTATTGCTCAATAAGTTGAAAATGGAAAATTAACCCCGAAGGGGTTTACGTTCCTCTTTAAATCGTTTCATAAGATGCTTTATACGAGCAGGTTGGCTGCGTGAGGCGCTTAGGTGGAAAGCCCGCAAGGGCGGAAGCCGATGGGGACGCGGC
>DUOL01000243.1 GCA_012838875.1 Bacteroidales bacterium
ATATCGGAGGAGACGGCTCACAACGTATCTCTTTGGGACTGCATGAAATGGGAATCCCTATTGTGGGTGTTCCTAAAACGATAGATAACGACTTGAGTATGACCGATGTAACGTTCGGCTTTCAAACTGCAGTCCAATTTGCAACGGAAGCTCTAGATAGATTAGTAACGACTGCGGAAAGCCATAATCGAATTTTTATTTTGGAGGTAATGGGGCGTGATGCGGGTTGGATTGCTCTCCATACAGCAGTCGCCGGAGGGGCCGAGGTCTGTATTATTCCAGAAATCTTATATGATCCCCGTAAAATAGTGGAGAAAATAGAAACCCGTTATAATCAAAATGAGGGATTTTGTAATATTGTTATAGCAGAAGGTGCCAAGTCTCTGGACGGAAAGATAACGGGAAAAGAACCGACAGCCATCGGAGATAGACACTTTAAATTGGGAGGTGTGGGAGAGAAGTTGAAGTGTGAATTGGAACAGTTAGGTGTGGAACACGATATCCGTGTTATGGTATTAGGTCATTTGCAACGCGGCGGAACTCCTACGGCGTATGATAGAGTATTAGCAACTCAATTTGGTGTTAAAGCGTTTGAGTTGGTGAAAGAAGGAACTTTTGGAAAAATGGTAACGTTTTATCGTGATACAATATCTTCAGTATCCCTCGAGAAGGCGTTGGAGAAACCGAATTTAGTCAAACCGACTAAAGAATATTTAGTTCATGCAGCCAAAAAGATAGGCATTGTCTTTGGCGATTAAAGAGAAATCGGCTTTTTACCCTAAAATTTCGAGTACTTTTATAGCACACTCGCTAATATTCGAGCCCGGTCCGAAGATGGCAGCTGCGCCGGCTTTAAAGAGAAAATCGTAATCTTGCGGAGGAATCACGCCTCCTACAATGACGATAATATCCTCTCTACCTAACTTTTTCAATTCTTCGATAACTTGTGGCACGAGCGTTTTGTGTCCGGCAGCTAACGAAGATACTCCGAGAACGTGAACGTCATTTTCTACAGCTTGTTTGGCAGCTTCGCTCGGTGTTTGGAAGAGCGGTCCTACGTCAACATCAAAACCGATATCCGCATAGCCGGTAGCTACAACTTTAGCACCGCGGTCATGCCCGTCTTGTCCCATTTTGGCAATCATAATACGGGGACGCCGTCCCTCTTTTTCTGCAAATTTATCTGCTAATTGACAAGCTTTTTTAAAGCTCTCATTCTGTTGTTGTTCTGAATTATACACGCCTGTTATTAAATTTATTTTTGCTTTATAACGACCGTAAATTTTCTCAAGAGCATCTGAGATTTCACCGAGTGAAGCTCTGTTTCTGGCAGCTTGAATGGAGAGTTCCAATAAATTTCCTTCTCCCGTTTCCGCACAGCGGGTGAGTGCGTCCAATGACTTTTGCACCTCTTCATTATTTCTCTCTTTACGTAATTTCGCTAATCGTTTGATTTGCGCTTCACGTACGGCACTATTATCCACTTCTAAAGTTTCTATCGGGTCTTCTTTTTCTAAGCGATAAACATTAACTCCGATAATTTTCTCTTCGCCGGAGTCTATTTTCGCTTGTTTCCGTGCGGAGGCTTCTTCGATACGCATTTTAGGAATTCCCGTTTCAATAGCTTTTGCCATTCCGCCAAGCGACTCAATTTCCATAATATGTTTCCAAGCACGGTGAGCTATTTGGTGCGTAAGTGCTTCGATATAGTAAGAGCCTGCCCACGGGTCAACGGATTTGCAAATTTTAGTCTCTTCTTGTATGTAAATTTGCGTATTTCTTGCAATACGTGCCGAGAAATCGGTCGGTAAAGCAATCGCCTCGTCTAAAGCGTTGGTATGTAATGATTGCGTATGTCCCAATGCCGCTGCCATCGCTTCAATACAAGTACGTGCTACGTTATTGTACGGGTCTTGTTGTGTCAACGACCAACCCGATGTTTGAGAGTGCGTTCTTAAAGCTAATGATTTCGGATTTTTTGGGTTGAATTGTTTTACAATTTTAGCCCATAACATTCTCGCCGCACGCATTTTAGCAATTTCCATAAAGTGATTCATGCCGATAGCCCAGAAGAAAGAGAGACGTGGAGCAAAGTCGTCAATATGCATGCCCGCATTAATTCCTGCGCGGATATATTCTAAGCCGTCCGCTAAAGTGTAAGCTAATTCAATATCGCAAGTAGCGCCCGCTTCCTGCATGTGGTAACCGGAAATAGAGATAGAGTTGAATTTTGGCATGTTCTTAGCCGTAAATTCAAAAATATCGGCAATGATTTTCATAGACGGTAGTGGAGGGTAGATGTAAGTGTTACGAACCATAAACTCTTTCAAAATATCATTTTGAATCGTTCCGGTTAGTTGACTCATAGGAACTCCCTGCTCTTCGGCAGCAACAATATAAAAAGCTAAAATAGGCAAAACGGCACCGTTCATCGTCATCGAAACCGACATTTTATCTAACGGTATTTGGTCGAATAAAATATTCATATCGAGAATGGAATCGACCGCAACGCCTGCTTTCCCTACGTCTCCGATTACACGTTCGTGGTCGGAATCGTACCCCCTATGCGTGGCTAAGTCGAAAGCGATAGAGAGCCCTTTTTGCCCGGAGGCTAAATTACGGCGATAAAAAGCATTCGACTCCTCCGCCGTTGAAAAACCCGCATACTGACGAATAGTCCAAGGTCTGTTAACATACATCGTGGAGTAAGGACCACGAAGATATGGCGGCAATCCCGCAGCATAATGCAAATGTTCCAAATGTGCAACATCTTCTTTCGTATAAGTAGATTTAACAGGAATCTGCTCTGCCGTCAACCACTCATCAAATTTGAAATTCGGGGCATTTTTGGGAGATTTCTTCTCCTCTTTTTGACAAATTGTAGATTTATAATCAACTTTGCTAAAATCTGGACGCATAAAATTACTTTTTTGATAAATAATAGTGTGCAAAAGTAACAAAAATTATTGTAACTCGTGTGGTTAACAAATAGAGAATTAGGGATATTATTATTTTTCTGATTTTTAATCTGCTAAAAGCTCTAAACCAAATTGTTGTGAGTGAAATGAGGGGAGAGAAGTTATATCTTGCTTGACGAGTAAGGGGTAACTTTGAAAGAAGAATATTCCTGTTTGAGGTATTTGAAATAGCCGCTAATGGCAATCATGGCGGCGTTATCAGTGGTGAGGTCCAAATCGGGGAGGAAAATATTCCGTTGATATTCCTTCGCAAGATTTTTCATGGCAACCCGTAAACCGCTATTTGCCGAAACTCCGCCAGCCAAAACAATATCCTTGCATTTATCTTGCTCCAAAAGGAGTTTCATCTTTTTTGTAAGTGATTGAATAATAGTAAATTGTATGGAGGCTGCCAGATCGGCTAAATTTTTCTCTATAAACTGCTTGTCGTTTTTTAATTGGTCGCGTACGAAATAGAGAAAAGAGGTTTTTAAACCGCTAAAGCTAAAATCGAAATTTGGCAGGTTTGCCATGGAAAATTGAAATTTTAAGGGATTGCCCACACTCGCCAATTTGTCAATGACAGGTCCGCCCGGATAGGGCAACCCTAAAATTTTTGCTGCTTTGTCAAACGCTTCGCCCGCCGCATCATCTATCGTTTTGCCTACTACCTGCATGTCGAAATAGTCGTGTACTTTTAGCAAAAGCGTATGCCCACCCGACACGGTGAGACATAGAAACGGGAATTGAGGTTTCTCTTTTTTCGTCTCATCTTTTTCGAGAAATACCGATAAGACGTGCCCTTGCAAATGGTCAACCTCAATTAATGGGATATTGAGGGCGAGTGCCATTGCTTTGGCAAAAGAGCTACCAACCAACAAAGAACCGAGTAAACCGGGTCCGTTTGTGTAGGCAATGGCGTTTAATTGTTTTTTATTTATCTTTGCACGTTTGAGTGCCGTGTCAATCACCGGAATGATGTTGTGTTGATGAGCACGAGAGGCTAACTCCGGTATGACGCCACCAAATTCGGAATGAACTTTTTGTGAGGCAATTACGTTAGATAATATTTGTTGGTTGGCTATAACGGAAGCGGAAGTGTCATCACAAGAAGATTCAATACCAAGTATGTAAATAGACATAATATCGCAAATTTGAAACGCAAAAGTACTAAAATAATCGGCAAAATCGGCAAAATAGTTTTATGGTGCCTGGCAGGTTTTCTGATTCTTGACCTCCTGCTCGTTGCTGCTTTCTTTATTAAGCCGGTGCAAAACGCTGTTGTAGATGCTGTAACCCGTTCAGTTTCAGAAAATTGGGGGAGTGATATCGCTATCGAAACGCTCTATCTAACCCCGACTCTCAAATTGGTGATTAATGGGTTTGAAATTCGAGATTATCGCAATAATGAGATGATTCGCGTGAATCATGCGAAAGGACGAATTAAGAACATAAAACTCGCTCCTCTTAATATCAAATTTGGCGTAGTGGAAGGTAGTGATGCCAAAGTTGTCGTGAGACGCTATGAAGGCGATGAAAAGGTAAATATTGCAATTTGGGCTGAAATTTTTAAGAAAAGACCGAAAAAAGAGTTTTTGCTCTCTATTAGCAGATTACATCTTGAAAATGCGGAATTTTTATATCGAAATGACGACGAGTTGGTGGAAATTCCTCAAAATGAGATAGATTACGCCTATTTCCAGCTTAGTAACATTATGTTTGATTGTCTCAATTTTACCGTACATAATGACGATATTGCCGGTAAAATAACGCATCTCGCTTTGCAACAATATAGCGGCTTTAAAATTTTGAACGCTACCGCCGATTTTAGAATCAATTCTAAAGAATTGCTCTTCAATAACTCTCTCGTTGTAACGCCATATAGCCATATCTTTATGGATTTGGCTTTCCAATATAACGATTGGGAATCGTACGGTGATTTTGTTGATAGTGTTGTCTTTCATGTTAACGCTAGCCCCTCTACGATTAACACAAAAGATGTAGCCTTTTTCGTTCCTTCGCTGAAAGGAATGGATAATAGTCTGATATTAAAGGGAAAAGTTGACGGTCCGGTGAATGATATGCGGCTGCAAAATTTTAATCTGTACTACGGCAACCAAACGTTCCTAATCGGCAATTTTCATCTGAAAAGTATAACGGAGTTTTCTAATGCTTTTTTTGATTTGAATATTAAAAAATCAAATTTTGACCTGGCGGAACTTGCTACTGTTGCTTTGCCGCAAGGTGGGAATTTACAGATTCCTTCGCTCCTTCAAAGAATGCATAAAACAAACGTTGTCGGGACGTTTAAAGGAAAATTGACGCAATTTGATACCGATTTGAAAATTAAATCTACTTTCGGAGACGCCAATTTAGTTTTTTCGACTGACGAACTCAATGAGGCAATCTCTTTCCATGGAAATTTAGATATTCTGCAGATGGAGCTTGGAAACTTGATTAATCAATCGCCGACACTTGGTAAAGTGAGCTTACAAACTCAAATTGAAGGAAATGCGGCGCTCGCCGACAATTTTAATGATTTTTTCAAAAGCGTTAAAGCTAATCTCCATGGGAGTATTCCTCAATTTCAGTTTAAGGAGTACATTTTTAAAAATTTCGTCTTTAACGGTACGTACCTTGACAAATTGTACAATCTAAATTTAGTCGCCAATGACCCCAATTGCAAGTTTGATTTTGACGGAAGAGTAGATTTTACTCGAGAAATTCCCAATTATCAATTTACGTTGTCAGATTTTGATATTTTAGCGGATAATATTGCTTCTCTTTTAGCTCCGGTAGATTCGTTACATGCAAAAGGGGTGGATAAGTTAATTTATTTCCTTCAGCAAAAATCCAACTCGCAGCTCGCGGTTAGTTCCCTAAGAGTGAATCTCTCAGCCACCAATTTAGATGATTTAACGGGGAGTATTATGCTTGATACGCTTCGATATCAGCAAGATGGAGAGGTTTTGACAACGAGCGCTTTGCGTTTTATCGCTCTAAATGTTGATGATGTGAAAAAATATCGGCTAACTTCGGACATTCTTAATGCTTCCGTCTCTACAACCTATTCTAATTCAACCGTTTTAGATTCTCTTTACTATTTTGCTTGTAGATATTTACCGAATTTGAATGATAAATGTAAGGAAATTGTTGTTTTGACCGATGAAGCGGAAAGCAATAACGAGAAGCAGACCGATTACTTTTCGGCTCAAATAGAGACTTATCATACGCGGAAGATATTATCTTTTTTTAGAAAAGGCACTTTTATAGCTCCTTTGACGAAACTCAATTTTTACATGAGTAGCAAACATGAAAATGATAGTATCTATTTCAGTTCTCGTTATATAAGATTAAATCCTACGCTCAAGTTTCATAATATCAAAATAAAAGCTAAAGAGGAAAAAGAACGACAAATTTTTATAACCTCTCTTTTGGATTCGTTGGTTTTAGTGGGCGAAAAGTCGAATTTAAAGTTTAGCAATATTGATTTAGCAGGAAATGTCAAGCAGAATTTGGCAATCTATCAATTAAAATGGGTAAATCCTGAAGTAGTATCAAATCTGCCTTCTAATTTGGACGGCAGTCTCTATTTTAAAACCTTGTCCGACCTTACGGTTTCCATATTTAACACTTCTGAAATAAGTCTAAAACAATACAAATGGCACTTTAACGAGGATAATAAAATTCATATTTCCGATGAGGAGGTTGCTTTTGAGAATCTTGCGTTGATTGCCGATAAAAGTTCCATCAAATTAGATGGAATATTTTCTAAAAAAAGAGAGCTACCCCTTAAAGTCGATATAAATAAAGTTGACCTTGCCATATTAAATTCCTTTTTGGATACTGAAATGTTTAATTTTAGCGGAGAAATATCTGCTGAGGTTAATTTTTTAGTCGAGGATGGGAAAAAGGTGCTTAATGGCAGAGCATTAATCAGCGACTTAGAATTTAATAATTCCTATTTTGGGAATGCTTTTGTACTTGCCAATTTACCTACGCAGCAAGATATTCGTTTTGTCGGCGGTCTTTTTCTTACGGATACGCTCATTAACTCTTCCGATGTTAATACCTATACGTTCAATTCTTTTGAGAAGGAAAAGGGGAAAATTGCTTTAATAAATGGCGGATATAACATTCCGAGCCGTGAATTTGCGGTTTATACTAATGTTTCTTCCATTGATGTTGATTTTTTACAACCTTATCTGGCTTCTTTTAGCAATGTTGTTAAAGGAGATGCCGCAGCGGAACTTGCCTTCATCGCAAAACCGGATACTTTCTATTTTGACGGGAAAGTGATTGTTAAAGATGCAGAAATTGGAATAGCCCCGTTAAATACCGTTTATACGATTAAAAATCAAAAAATTGATTTTAATAAGAAAGGGATGCTCTTTTCTAATGTTGAGTTGAGGGATAAATATAACAATATCGGCTATTTGAAAGGTACGCTTCTTCACCAAAAATTCAAACAGTTTCAACTTGATTTATCCGTAGAAACCAAACGACTCTTAGCTTTAAACACTCCCAAGACACTGGATATGCCATTTTACGGAGACGGTTTTGTAGAAGGTAAAATTAAAATCCAAGGAGATGAAAATAAACTTAAATTCGTTGGGACAGATTTGGTTACGTGTAAAGGTACAACTTTTTATCTACCGCTCTATTTCAGTGAAAGCACTTCGGAATCCAATATTATTATTTTCAAATCTCCCTACGACCTACCTAAAAATGTTGCTAAAAAAGAAGATGCGGAAAAGGATATGGAGTTAGATTTTGATTTTCGTTTTATTATCACTCCCGATGCGCTAGTGGAAATTGAACTTGACCCTTCTATTGGGGGAACATTACAAGCGAGAGTAGAAGGTCCGTTACGCATGATTTATAATTCGGAGGCAGACCTCGAACTTACCGGAGATCTTACGATTCAGTCCGGTTCATTTCATTTAACATTAAAAGATATTATTGATAAAATGTTGTCGCTCACGCCGGGAGGAACAATAAACTTCTTAGGTCCGATTGACTTAGCGACAATAAATCTAAAGGCAGTTTATAAGACGACAGCGTCTTTAAATGAGATTATCCCTCCGGATGCGGTGTCGGGTGGGGGCAGTTTACGGAGAACGCCCGTTAATACATTTGTGCACTTAAAGGGAAATCTCTTTAATCCGGTGATAGATTTTTCATTTGAGTTGCCTAATAGTTCTAATGATATATCAACGCTATTTTATAGTGCTATAGATACAACGGTTGTTGAAAATAGAACCCGACAATTTTTCTCGCTCTTAGTATTGGGAAAATTTGAATCTTCCGAACGGAATAGCTCAAATATGGTTACCTCTGCCGTAGAACATTCCGGCATGGAATTGCTTACGAACTCAATTAATAATTTTATTTCGCAAAATCTTAAATACGTGGACATCGGGTTGAAATATAGAAATGCAGACGATACCCATGCCGAAGAGTATAGTATCTCGGCATCAACCTCTTTGTTGAACGATAGAATGATTATTGAAGGCAGTTTCGGCTATGCAAACGATAAAGGAAAACTGAACGATAACGGGAATAATTTTATCGGCGACTATAGTATGGAATATGCCTTGAATGAAGATAAAAATTGGCGTGTTAAGGTTTTTAATGTTACAAATCAATATTCTTCATTAACCCAAACCTCTCCTTATGCGCAAGGCGTTGCCGTTATTTATAAAAAAGAGTTTAATAACAAAAAGGATTTTGTAAACAAATGGAAACGAAAGAAAAAAGAGAAAAAACGAAATAAAAATAATCAATAACTTATCTTGTGAAAAATGAATAATAATAATAGTCGAATTATTGCAATTTTGCTCTTTTTAGGGGCTATCATCTTCGCCGCTTGGATGTTTTTTGATATTGTGGTGTATATATTTATAGCATTTGTACTTACTATTCTCGGCACGCCGCTGGTAAACCTTCTGATGAAAATTAAGTATAAGAAGTTTAAATTCCCTAAAACATTAGCGGTTCTCATCACAATGGGTGTCATGTTTTCATTGATATATCTCTTCGTACGGTTTTTTGTTCCGTTGGTTTTTTCGGAAATCCAAAATGTTCTTGACATCGATCCGACCATGATAACTGATAAATTAACTAATAAGGTAGATGAATATACGGTAATAATGCAAGAAAGCGGATACCTGCTACAAGCCGAATATCTGGAGAAATTAGCTACAGATAACATAAAACAAATATTGGAATCGTTTAAAATCTCTTCTCTGTTCGGTAATGTTTTTAATTTTATAACGGCATTAGTTATCGGGTTGTTTTCGGTTCTATTTATGACCTTTTTTTCTCTTAAAGATAATCAAATATTTTTTAAACTTATTCAAAAAATTATTCCCACTGCCTATCGTGAGAATTTCGCTAATATTGTTCAAGCTACCAAAAAGCAATTAGCAAA
>DUOL01000045.1 GCA_012838875.1 Bacteroidales bacterium
GGTATGATTATCCTCGAGCAATACGATATAGTAATTTTATCGACTATGATACTTTCTTTTATGCTGTTGAATTTTTACCTAAGTATTCTACTTGTCCCACCTTGCGTGACACCTTTTTTATTGTTGCGCGCGATAGTGCTCCGCTTCCGATAGTTACGACTCCTCAATACACTTGCGATTCCATTTATGAAATTTTAGTTGATTCTATACCGCCAGGCTTTGTTGTCAATTGGCGTCTTGACACTACACTATCCTGCCCACAAGACAGTGGTTGTTACGTTGTGCCTTTGACGAGGGGCGAAACGAAGTGGCGTTATGTGAATCTAAGGTATCCTGATCCTGCTTATTGCGAGAGTGCTTATGTTCCGGTGCAGGTAACACGTTACGGTGACATTTCCGCGGGCAGTATAGAGACAGGTGGGGATACTCTCTGTATCAATACGGCGGCTTCCGAAATTATCTCGTTAACCAATGCAGTACCTGCGAAAGGGAATATTCGTTATCAATGGCTGGTCAATGATTCTGTTATTACGGGAACTAATCATGCGACTTTTACGCCTTCGGATGCATTCACAGGGGCAGCCGGGATTTACTATTTTACCCGTCAAGCACAAGACGAATGTGCAAGAGGTTGGGAGAACTCTTTGGGTGTTTATGAGTTAGCCATAACGACCCCCTCCTCCCTCGTTTCTCAAAATGCCGAAGATAAGGTTGTGTGTTACGGCGCTGCAATCACTCCTATTACCTATTATGATACGTTAGGTAGTATCACCCCGGGACTTGAAAGGCTACACTGGATAGGAACTGCGGATTCGACAACCCCTCCGGCGGGCATTGTTGTTAATAACTTGAATAATCCTTATGCTCCTATTACGATAACAGGATCGCCAACAGAGTCCGGGCAATTTTCTTCAATTTTATATATTCCCAATCCCGAAGCTTGCGGAGGCGGAGCTTTCTTAACCGATACCGTTAACTATACTGTTCATCCCGAGCTTAACGGAGGATTGATAGAGCCGATTATTCAATACACTTCTACGGGATTTCCATTAATTGATATGGAAAATGCATTATCGCCAAGCGGTGGTATAGGAGTACCTACTTACAGATGGCAATATTCTTATGATAGTATTATTTATACTGATATCCTTTTTGCGGATACGAGTACCTATAATCATACCGAGTCTTTAAGTAACGATTTTGTTTTGCGAAGAGTGTATACTAATCAATGTGGAACAGTATTCAGTAATTTAGCTAATGTCTATTTTGTGAAAGTGGAGGTTGAGGAGTTTGCTGTTACGACACATGGTCGAATTCTTTCTGCAAATGCCGACTTTGTTGATGAAACTGGAAAAATAAGACTCTATCCTGCACTTACTCATTATGGAGAAATACTTCACTATGTTCCTTATGTTATGACAAATGGAGTCAGCCAATTGGGAAGTACCACGGCAAAATTTACGGGAGCTATCCTATTTAATGGTTACGATAGTGTTACGGATAAAGGATTTGAAATAAGTACGGATTCTTCGTTCCCCGCAGGAAATACGATACGTTATAGTAACGTTACGGACGATCCGCTTGTTGTAAATTTATTCACTTATGATGTTACAGGTCTTCAAAGTGGTACGGTATATTACGTGAGAACTTATGCGACCAATGCTCTGGGAACAACCTACGGACAGGTTATTAGATTTGTTACCAAATAAGAAATAAGAAAATACAAGAAAAACGGTTGTTATTTTCGTCCCTTTTTCTGCAACATATTTTTAATGTCGTTCAATTTCATTAGAGCTTCGACAGGGGTCAACGAGTTGATATCCAAATCTATAATCTCTTCTTTAATGTCAAGTAGCAACGGATCATCCAGCGTAATGAAACTTAACTGATAACCCTCTTCACGTTTTGTAATTTTAGCTTTATTGTCATCTTTTTCGCGTCTTTCTTCAAGTTGTTTCAGTACTTCTTCCGCACGTTTCAACACTTGGTAGGGCATA
>DUOL01000244.1 GCA_012838875.1 Bacteroidales bacterium
AGCCTATTTTCTCAAAATTTCCCGTTCTAGCTACGATAAAGGACGAATTATATAGACTTGGTGCAGATTATGTTTCATTAACCGGTAGCGGTTCAGCAATTTATGCTATCGGCGACCAAAGATATGAACTTTAAAATTTCTATATTCCATCTCTTTTCCGTATTTTTGCAAATCAATATTGGAATCTAAAGATGATAAATTTTACTTTTTTGAAAAAAATAACGGTTTCTCCAAGGAAACGATACAAGGATTGGGTTTCTGAAATCATAAACACAAAAGGGTATAAAATCGGAAACATACACTATATTTTTGTTGATGACGACTATCTTTTAGATTTAAACCAAAAATATCTTAATCATGATTGGTACACTGACATTATCACCTTTGATTACAGCGAAGGAGATACTTTAAGCGGTGACATATTTATCAGTGTAGATAGAGTAACGGAAAATGCAAAAGAGTATAAAGTTAAGAAGGAAGAAGAGTTATTACGAGTTATGGCGCACGGCATTTTGCATTTATGTGGATTAAATGATGAAAGCGAAGAAGAAAAGTTGGAAATGAAGAAGAACGAGGATCGTGCCATCGAACGTTTTATCAATTTCAAAAAGATAACTAAAAGAAAATAAGAGAATTACGGATTTGTTTCACGTGGAATATGGATAAAAAATATGATATAATTGTTGTTGGTGCAGGACACGCCGGTTGTGAAGCCGCCGTTGCCGCTGCCAAGATGGGCTCTAAAACATTATTGATTTCAATGAATCTTTATTTGGTCGCTCAAATGTCGTGCAATCCTGCCATGGGTGGTATTGCGAAGGGACAAATAATTCGTGAAATTGACGCTCTCGGCGGTCAGACGGGTATCGTTACCGACAATACAATGATTCAGTTCCGCATGCTCAACAGGTCGAAAGGTCCAGCTATGTGGAGCCCCCGCGCACAATGTGATAAACAAGCCTTCTCTCTATTTTGGAAAAAGCTATTGGAAGAACAAGAAAATCTATACCTGCGACAAGCAACGGTTAATGAACTTATATTAGAGGGACGATCCGTCATAGGAGTAAAAACTTTAGAAGGTGAAACTTTTTACGGAAAGAAAATTATACTAACCAACGGCACTTTTCTCAATGGCAAAATACATATTGGCGAAATAAATTTTTCAGGGGGCAGACTTGGCGAGTCGGCTTCGTTTGGACTTTCCGAACAACTGAAAAATTGTGGTATAACCACCCGAAAACTCAAAACCGGAACCCCCGTGAGAATTGATGGGCGAACGATAGATTTTACTAAACTTATCGAACAAAAGGGAGATGATAATCCAACGCGGTTTTCATTCACGCAAACTCCAAAGCTTCAAAATCAACTTAGTTGCTGGATAAGCTATACCAACGAAACGGTACACAACATCTTGAGAACCGGTTTTGATGCCTCTCCCCTATTTCAAGGCAGAATAAAAGGCGTTGGTCCTCGTTATTGTCCCTCAATAGAAGACAAAATCGAACGATTTTCCGACAGAAGTCGTCATCAACTTTTCCTCGAACCCGAAGGAAAAAATACTTATGAATACTATTTAAACGGCTTCTCTTCGTCACTACCCGAAGAGATACAATTGAAAGCTCTAAAATATATACCGGGACTGGAAAATGCCGTGGTAATTAAACCCGGTTATGCTATCGAATATGATTATTTTGACCCGACTCAACTCCATTTTTCTTTAGAATCTAAAATTCTCGCAAATCTCTATCTTGCCGGTCAAGTAAATGGGACTACCGGCTACGAAGAAGCGGGCGGACAAGGACTAATTGCCGGAATAAACGCTTCCCTCGCCATTAAAAACCAAGAACCGCTGGTTCTTAAAAGAACGGAAGCCTACATCGGCGTCTTGATTGATGATTTAGTTACAAAGGGCGTAGAAGATCCTTACCGAATGTTTACTTCACGCGCTGAGTATAGAATCCTACTTCGTCAAGATAACGCCGACAAACGACTAACGCCCATCGGCTATAAGTACGGATTAATCGATGATAAACGAATGGAAAAGATGAATGAAAAGTATCAAAGACAAGAAAATTTGATACAATTTATAAAAAGTGCTAAAATTGATCCTAAGAAAATCAACTCATTCTTAGTTGAAGCCGGCACATCCACTCTCTCCCAAAAAACGACTTTACAAAATATTCTGCTTCGCCCGCAAATTTCAATTTGGAATTTAATAGAACATGATTCTTCATTAAATGAATATGCTAAAAACCAAAATATTAATAATGAAGAGCTCGAAAATGTAGAAATTGCAATTAAATATGAGCACTATATCCAAAGAGAAGAAGAGTTAGCAAAAAAAATGATGCACTTAGATACCGTTAAAATTCCTTCGCAGATAGATTATCATAAATTTCCGTCTCTTTCAATTGAGTCGCGAGAAAAATTATCAAGAGTGAGACCGACAAATTTGGGACAAGCATCGCGAATCAGTGGAGTAACTCCTTCTGATATTGTTACGCTGATGGTTTTCTTAAATAATCAAAACTCCGGAAAAAATAACTAAAATTAATCGTATAAAAGATTGATTATCAAATGATTAAAAATAATACTGATTTTAAGTATAGAAACATAAAAATTTGAAATATTTATTTACTTTTATAAAAAAACGTCTTAAAACGTCTGTTTTAATAATCAAGTCTGATAATCAATGAATTAATGATTAGTAGCTCCGCCGGGAATCGAACCCGAATTTAAAGTTTAGGAAACTTTCGTTCTATCCATTGAACTACAGAGCCAAAATATTTTTTTGCAAAATTACACTTTTTTAAAAACTAAATTGTGCAATAAATATAAACTATTTTTTCTTCATAAAAATATAAAATCAAGTTTCTGTTAATTACAGTATTTAGAATTGAAATATTGCATATTTTTGCACTAATCATTTTTCAAATTTAAAATTTTAAAATTATGTCAAAAAGAACTATCGTAGCAATGCCTGGTGATGGCATAGGTAAAATCGTATTAGAAGAGTGTATACGCCTATTGGATGCTGCCGGATTTGAAGCCGACTATGTGAATGGCGACATCGGTTGGGATTTCTGGTGCAAAGAGGGTAATCCTCTTCCAGCCCGCACAATTGAACTCTTAGAAAAGCATAAAATTGGTCTATTCGGTGCGATAACTTCTAAACCGAAAGATAAAGCCGAAGCCGAATTAGCTCCCGAACTTCGAAACAAAGGGCTTGTTTATTTTAGTCCTATCGTTACAATGAGACAAAGATTTAAAATGGACATTTGCATGCGCCCGTGCAAAGCATTCAAGGGAAATCCTCTTAATTTTATTAGACGTACAGCTGACGGCGGTTTTGAGGAACCTCTTGTAGATACTATGGTATTTCGTCAAAATACCGAAGGGCTATACGGTGGCGTAGAATGGAGTAACGCTCCCGATATCGTTTGGGACGCAATGATGACACATAAGAATTTTGAGAAAAACTTTAGCGGTCATCCAAGAAATGAAGTATTTATCTCTACCCGTATTCTCACTAAAAAATATAGTGAACGTATCTTAAGAGCTGCCTTTGACTATGCGAAAGAGAGAAATTTAAAAGGCATCACTGTTTGCGAAAAACCTAATGTGATACGCGAAACTTCCGGCATGATTCTCAAATTAGCACAAGACATCGCTAAAAAGGATTATCCTGAAATATCGGTTTGGGATACGAATATTGATGCACAGATGATGTGGTTGACAAAAAATCCTGAAGATTATAACGTAGTTGTTTCCACTAATATGTTCGGTGATATTTTATCGGACGGATTTGCAGGATTGGTTGGAGGATTAGGTTTTGCAAGTTCCGCACAATTTGGAGAAAGCGGTGTTGCCGTTTTTGAACCTACGCACGGGTCGGCGCCTAAATATGCCGATTACGAAATTCCTATCGTTAATCCAATTGCGATGTTCCTCTCCGCCTGTATGATGTTAGACTATATCGGCGAAAAAGAACTATCGCAAAAAATTCAAAACGCAATTGCAACGGTAATAAAAGAAGGAAAAGTACGCACGTATGATATGATGAAACTTCGTGGTTCTCAAGATGTTATACATAAAGGCGCTGCTTCTACGAAACAAATGACAGACGCAGTAATTGCAAAATTATAAAATAATCTTCCTAGCATACACCACTATCAACTTACATAATATAGTGTTCTGTATGAGCAAGTTGGCTGCGTGAGGGCGCAGCCGAAAAGCCCGCAAGGGCGGAAGACGCTGGGGACGCGGCGGCAAAAAAGCGAGTTTATGAGCTCTTTTTGCCGCTTTGCGTCCCCACGTCTTGCGCCCGCGGACTTGCAGGCGAAGACCGACCCCGAGCGAAGCGAGGGGACACGCCCTAATAAAAAATCAAATTATTAAAAAAGGAAAAAGAATGATAACGCTATGATTCTCTTTTGTGATTTTCCTCCCACTGAATATTGAAAAAATCCTCTTGCTGAGAACGATAATAATCGTATAACTCCTTATTTTTTTTGAAATAACGATTTAGAAAGAAATAACGCTGCACTTTATTGTTTAACTTATTCATTCTATTACGTTTAGAAAATGCATTAGCGAAAACCTTTTTGAAATTTCCTCTAATTTTAGTTTGTTCCAACTGTTTAATCATGATTTCGGTAAATGGTATATTTACCGGACAAACTACGTCACAATTGGCACAAAATGTTGTATTTTTAGTTATAATTTTAGCAATCTCTCCCCTATTCTTGTTTTTTAATGTTATCAAATCGACAGGAGAATATTGCCCGGTAACCTTAAAGACAGGACAAACTTCCTTGCAACGACCGCAATCAATGCAATAGAGAGACTCTCTATACGAACTACTTTCTAAAATCGAAGAGACTCCATTATCATATAACAAAAGATAAATTTTTACCTGTTCGGTTCTATAATTGGGAGTTTCTGAACCAAAAACTTCATCTTCACAAATTTTAGCAAAAGGAGTTTGAATAATTTTAACATCATTAGGCAGAAAAGTATGATTTTTGTAATAAGATTGTAAATATAAAATAGGTTCTAAATCTTGTTCACGAACAATTAATTTATTAATATCCAATAAGATAGCAAGATTACTAACTTGATTCAAGGAATTATTAATTTCCCGATTTATAAAAACAATATCACCGGTTTCTACAACGGCAAAATCAGCTTTTGTTACCAATAAATCGCTGTTTTCATACTTATTCACAAAATCGTGAAGTGGAATTTTCCTAATCTGTTGTGTTGAATTATTAAAAAATTCCGGAATTTCATCTAAATCGAAACAAACAGTTCTATAAGAATTTCTGTTACAGATAGATAATAAACATTCAGAAAGCTCAAAATCATCATTGACCCAACGTACATTAATTTGATTATCATTTGCTTTTTTCTCAAAAGCCAATAGATGTCTCTCCATCTCTTCGATGTAGATTCTCCTAATAAAATTGGCTCTTTGTCGGAGGAGAGAAAAATTGATTAAGTTATCGTTGTTCATATTGATGATTAATGATTGTAATTGATTTTTGTAACTCTTAAAGCATGTCTTCCTCCTTCAAAAGGAGTAGAAAAGAAACAATTTATAATTTCGAAAGCCAAGTCGGAAGAGATGAATCTTGCCGGCAATACAAGGACGTTAGCATTGTTATGGCAACGTGCGAGGCGAGCAATTTCCACATTCCATGACAACGCTGCACGCACATTGTTATGTTTATTCGCTGTCATGGCTACCCCATTTCCCGAACCGCATAATAAAATACCCCATTGTGCTTCGTCATTTTCTATTTTTTTGGCTAATTTGTGCGCAAAATCGGGATAATCTACACTTTCGGAAGAGAATGTTCCTAAATCTTCAATCGTAAATTTACTTCTGAAATTATGAATTATACTCTCTTTCAATTCATAACCCGCATGATCTGACGCAATTATAATTTTCACAGCTTTAACCTTTATATTGCAAAAATAGTAAAATTGTTCTTATTAACATCGTTTGTTATTATTTAGTTTATAACTCTTAAAAACCGAGAATTTAGTGTGAATAACTTTTTGTATTTAAACTTATCAATAGTTTTCCCGATATTTTTCGTCTTTTCAACAACTTTTATTAACTAATTTTTTATGACAACTTGATAATATTTTTCAACATTTTGATTTTTTTCTCATTTTAGTATAAATTATTACTTCTTTAATTTTCAAACAATTATTACAAATAGATATGTTAGTAAGATGTTTATAACAAATCATAACTTAAAATCCAAATAAAAGTGAAAAAATTATTCAACATATTAACATCAGTTATATTATTCTTATAATCTTTATAAATTTAAAAAAATAGAAAGAATAATTAGTAATTTTACCTTACTTTTGTACCATGAAAAAAGCAAAAAAAATAATCTTATTTCTTCTTTTTTTCCCTGCAATTCTCTTTGCTCAAAAGGAATTTAGTGCAAAAATATATGATGGAATAAACTTTACTCCCATTCATGAAGCAATTATCTACAATTTAACTTCAGGAAATTACGTTTTTTCAGATAAAAATGGAAATTTTACCATTTCCGTTAAATTAAATGACACTTTGGTAATTTCTAAATCTATTTATCGCCAGTTAGTAGTTATCATGGACAAAGATAACATAGATTTTAAAAATGAGAGTTTTTTACTTTACCACAAAGCAATTTTATTAAAAGAGGTGAGTGTTTATGCGTTAAATCCTAATTATGAGGGATTTAAGAAAGATGTTATTGCTATCAAACTTCCCGAGGTTTATGAAAAATTGCGGGGAGTTCAACTCTCGGATGAAGATTTAATGAATGCCGAATATCAAACGAAAGGACCGAATATATTGAGGAACACACCTTTAGCAAGTCCGATTACCTTTTTATATAACAGATATAGTAAAAAGGCGAAAATGAAGCAGTTATATAACGAAATGGTGCAATATGAAGATGAAATCGACAAATTAGAAGCAAAATATAATCGGGAATTAGTAAGGGAACTCACCGGGTTGAATGATGATAATTTAATGGAATTTATGGTCTTTTGTCGGTTTAGTTATTACGATTTAATTCGCTGGACGCCGGAGCAAATAATTACAAAAATTAAAGATAAATTCGACGAATACGAATATTATAAAGTTTTAAATGACGATTACGATTAAAAATTACTGTTTTTTGTAATATTTCCGCTCATATCTACCGATAATCTTTCCGGAAGATCAAATAAATTTTTAATATTTTCAGGATTAAAAACATTTTTCAGTTCTCCGTAACGAAATACTTTTCCGTTTTTAAGCATTAAAATCTTTTTTGCATACTGATTTATAATAGATAAATTATGCACCACAATTAAAATTGTAATCTTTTGATTTTCATTTAATTGTGATAAGATATCCATAATTTCAAATTGATGTGTAATATCGAGATTTGAGAGTGGTTCGTCAAGAAGGAGAATCGGTGTATTTTGTGCGATAGCGCGAGCAATTAACACACGTTGTCGTTCTCCCCCACTCAATTGGTCGGTAAATTTGTTTTGTACATTAATTAAATGTGTCATTTCAAGAGCTTCCATCACAATTTCCTTATCTTTTGAAGAAAAGGTTTCCCAGCGATTTTGGTGGGGATTTCTACCCATCATAACGGTGTCAAAAACCGAAAAATTAAACAGGGAGTCGTTATATTGAGGTACATAAGCTATATTTTTTGCTATATCTCGCGTTTTTAGTTTATCTAAATTTTTGTTATTAATAATAATGTTGTGGTTAGTTGGCAGTATTCTTGCTAACACTTTTAATAAAGTTGTTTTTCCTGAGCCGTTAGGACCGATTATGGCGCAAAAATCTCCCTTTTCAAAATGCACGGAGATATTTTTAAGAATTTCTTTTTTCTCGTTTTTGTATTTATAAGATAAGTTTTCAGTCGTTATCATCATATAAATTCTTTTTTTCTTCGAATGAGGAGATAGATAAAATAGGGAGCTCCTGCCATAGCAGTAATACTTCCTACCGGTAATTCGGAAGGAATAGCAATTATTCTCGCTAAGGTATCGGCGATTAGCATAAAAATAGCGCCTACAAAAAGCGAAAATATAAAAACGGTACGAATATTGTTTCCCACTAAAATTCGTACAATATGGGGCACAATTAAGCCTATGAAACCGATAACTCCGCAGATTGAAACGGCGGTAGCAATGAGAACCGAAGCCGCCGAAAGTGTTAAAATGGTGATTTTTTCAGTATTAACCCCTAATGTTTTTGCCGTTTCACTACCTAACTGCAAGATATTAAGGTCTTTAGAGTGATAATAAAGAATAAATATTACGGGAATCATAATTGAGATTAATAAGAGAATATCACTCCAACTTGTCGTGCCAAAACTTCCCATTGTCCAAAAGATTATCTTTTGCATTGATTCTTGATTAATTACGATAAGAAGCGTAATAATGGCGGAGAGGAAGAAATTTATGGCGATTCCTATTAATAACAGCGAGTAGGTTGATTGTTTATTGCCGAATTGGGCGATAGTTATGATGACAAAGAGTGTTAACAATCCTGAAATGAGGGCTGCTATTGTAACGCCGAAAAAGAAGACGTTGAGTCCGAGAATAAAGGCGATGGCAGCGCCTAACGAAGCACCTGACGAGATTCCAAGAATATAGGGGTCGCAGATAGGATTTCTGAAAATAGATTGAAATAGGGCGCCGCAAATAGCCAACGAAGCACCCGTTAACAGACTTAAAATGACACGTGGTAAACGAAGTTCCAAAATTGTCAAAACTTCGTACTGATTAAATGATGAGTTAGCGTAAAAGCCCAATTTAGAAAGAAGAATTTTCCAAGTTGTTGTTATTGAAATAGGTACGGCTCCGACAGACGAAGCAAAGAAAATAGAAAATAGTACCAATAAAAAAAGAACAACCAACGCTGTAAATCGTGATTTTTTCTTCGTCATACTCTCTTTTTTAGCGGTAGAATTTAAAATTATTCACTCATTTCACCCTTCAACAAATTGTCAGGTTCAAAACGGAAACCGAGCCGTTTTCCTGTTTTTAAAATCATATTCTGATTCTCAATTTGCATCATTTCTTGAACCGTCATTAGAATATTGTTCTTATAGTCAGGCACTAAAAGGTCAAAATTGATAGTATAGAGAACAGCTGAAAGTAAAATTTCTTTCGCGGCTTCATAATTAAAAGTATTAGAGCTAAAATTGTTCAATATTTGAGCTATTTCCCGTTTCCCTTCACTATAATATTTTCCCTCTTTATTAATTAATAAACGACCGATAAGATAACCTATATCATTGACTCTCTGATACTTGAAAGAATCAGCTAGAAAATTATAGATATAAATCATACCGCAGTAAGAACGCGTTTTATCTTCCTTAATATAAGTCGTTTTCATCACTTCATGATTTCGTGAAAACTCAAACACGTTCGAGTGCATTAAAAAAATGAGAATATCACCACCAAATTTTAATTGACATTCAAAGCTATTTCTATCGGTAAAATGCACCCGTACATTTTCATTATCACCCCCAAAATTCTGTTGGTAGTGGTTAGTAAAATCTAAAGCGGCGGTTTTTATCAGCTTTAAGGAATTGAAAGTTTCGTTATAAATACTATTTTTTAGATTTCCTTTATCTAATAGTTGTTTACAAACGTTGTTAATATCTTTTGCCATTTTTTTTTAGCAAAAATACGGAAATTTTTAAGATGTTGGTAAAGAAAATTTTAATATCCCGTTCACTTGATTTTAGCAGTTGTTATGTCATTATGCTTCTTATTGTCCTGAAAATAAATCTAATTCTATTGGTGAGGTTTGTCCGATTTTTTGTTGAATAAAATCAAGTCTAAATTTATCCTTTATTTTGCCATTATTTTCAAGTCTATCAATTATCATTTTGTAATAATCAGGATGCAATTCACAACTTATATAATTTCGCTTTAAGTCTTTGCATGTAAATAATTCACTCCCACTTCCACCAAATAAAATAAACACATCGTCACCTTCTTGTGTACATGACTTAATAAGCATTTCAACCAATTTTAACGGTATTTGACAGGAATGAAATGTTTTATCTTTGCTTACATTTTTCACTAAATCAAAATAAAACCAACTATATGGCATGCGTCCCAAATGACCTGCTGCAATGCGTCCTTGTATTCTTTTGTCTGTAGGATTCTGATAAGGTACTGCCACATTGTCCTTGTAGAATTTATTATTTTTACTCTTGGTCGCATGTAAAATGCTTCTATGAGCAGTTGTAAAACGTCTTGGACTATGTCCTACATTCGTGTTGTATATCCAGACATAATCTTGTACATCATAAGCATTGTCATCTAAAAATTTAACTCTCAAGTGAGCATTTTGTTTCGGATAATTCATCATAAATAAACTTCCTGTCGGTTTTAAAACTCGCAAACTTTCTTTTGTGAGTTCAATGTACCAATCTATATAATCATTCCATTTTTTAGTGTAATTTTTCCCCGCATAATTAATTCCAACATTATAATCAGGGTCACCATATACCATGTCTAATGAATTATCCGGGATACGCTTTAATACCGCAATTACATCTTCGTTAAAAACTTTATTCCTAAACTCTTTAATCATCTGTTTTAATTTGTTTGCACTAATTTATATGAAGCTGATTTTATAAATTTTATTGATGTAATGTCCAATGGTTTTGAAAGTGTATAAGCCCATAATTTCAAAATATCACCTGTTTTTAATTTTTCTCTAACTACATAAACACCATATATTTCTTTAATTTTACCCTTTATTGTATCTTTTGCATTATGATAATACAAGAATGGATGATACAATTGATATACAGAAAAACTATCAGGTTTCCCGTTTTTAGCTTCAAAAATTCCTATAGTTCCTTGAAATTCAATAGTTAAATCAACTTCTATTTGAATATTGGTCAATTCAAGTTTTGCTTGCTTGCCGAAGGAATACTTAAAAGATGTTTTAGTTCTATGAGGAAAATATGTCTTTGGTCTTTCAGATATATCAATATCTTCAAATTCAGTATCTTTCTCAAAAAGAAAATGATGCAAAATACGTTGATTATTTGCAACCGATAAGATGTTACTTTCACTTGAATTATAGTGATTTAGTAAACTTTTTCTATAATACCAGGTTATTGTTTTTTGTATAGGCTCAAAATCATGATATACTTTTTTGATACCTTTAATAAATTTATGTTTGCCATTTCCAATATGAATAATAGCTAAGTCGTTTTTTTTCAAAATTTCCGGAAGTTTTGCTTTATTATCAAGTTTAGTAACATCAAAAGGATTTCCAAACCCAATTCTCTTACATACATCTTTTACGATGTCGTTGTGGAAAACATAATCATTCTTCTTTTTACATATTTTATATAGTTCTTCTATAACTTTTTCTTTTTTACTTGCCATACGTTTTAATTTTAGAGTGGTTTTATCCACTATTTTTCGGATAGGACTATGCTTATTTTTATATATGCAAATATATATATTTTTTTATTTCGGAATGAAAATTACTGATAACGAAATTAAAGCAATTGGGTTAGAGCAACTTTATATTATCACCCTTTCGGGGTTAGGTTTGAATTTCCTGTTTTCATTTTTTCACTATCAATTTATAAGTTTTGCACGAGCAGGTTGGTTGCGTGAGGCGCTTAGGTGGAAAGCCCGCAAGGGCGGAAGCCGATGGGGACGCGGCGGCAAAAAAGCGAGCTTGTAAGCTCTTTTTGCCGCCTTGCGTCCC